>JBGQHN010000058.1:0-16955 GCA_041497975.1 Planctomycetia bacterium
GAGGTAACAAGACTCATACAAGCCTCCTGGCGAGCGAGTGGTTTGCAAGACCTACACGCATCGTGAGCGAGGCTTGTCCTATTGGTCAATAAGCTAGCAAAAACTGCGAAACTCGAAATTAGACGACCGTGACGAAGGATGATCGGCAACGGCGCCGCTGTAAACCGATGAAACGTCCTTGACAGTTTCCCCGCGCTTCCGCACCGTTGGCTACTGGCCATCCATTGCACTCAGCCAGCGAACACGTTCATGGGCGAAATCACCGAGCCGGCACCCGTTTTACTCATGTTGGCCGCGTTCAGCCGGCACCCGGCCGCGCTCGAGTGGGGGCTGGAGCGAGCCACGGCTGACTTTGGGAAGGTCGCGCTTGCCAGCGAGCGTTTCGCCTTCGCCGAGACCGACTATTACGAGCCTACGATGGGCTCGGGCATCGAGAAATGCTTTTGGGCCTTCGAGCGGCTGATCGACCCCGCGGTATTACCCACGTTAAAAGTCGCGACAAATGCCTGGGAGACAGAGTATGCTAAACGTGCAGGCCATGCCGAATCGCGCCCGCTGAATCTGGATCCGGGCTATCTTACGCCCGCCAAGCTGGTGCTGGCTTCGACGAAGGATCACGCCCATCGCATTTTCCTGTCGCATGGCATCTATGCCGAGGTGACCTTGTTTTACAAAGACCGTCGCTGGCAGCATCGCGATTGGACGTTTCCTGATTATCGCCGCGCGGATTACCAACAATTCTTTTCCCAGTGCCGCGATTATCTGCGTCGCCGCGAGCGAGAGGATCGACGTCGATGAATTGGATCGTAGCCGCCGCGGTGGTGCCTAGTCTGTTGGTGTCGTGGACATTGGCTTTTGTGGTGCGCAGCCTCGCGCGTCGCTGGAACCTGGTCGATAAACCGGGCCATCGCAAAGTACACGCCGAGGCCACTCCCTTCGGCGGCGGATTGGCGATTTGGGCCGGCGTCGTGGCACCGCTGGCCGTTGCCGAGATCCCGCTGCGCATGTGGGCGCGTGCTTACGCAGAGGATTCAACAGACGCCCGGTTCGAGGGGTCGTTCCTCGGACCGTGGGCGGACAATCTGGCGGCATTTGTCGAACCGCACTTGTCCGGGCTCGTCGAAGTCTCGGCCGACCTGTGGTTTTTTCTGGCGGCGGGAACCGTGCTCATGCTGTTGGGCCTGGCGGACGATGCCCGCAAGCTCGATTGGAGGGTTCGCCTGGCGGTTGAAGTCGTCGTGGCGGCCGCGGTGGTGTTCGGGCGCGGTTGGGCGCTGACTCTGTTCATCGACTGGCCGTTTCTGACCAACGTCATCAGCGTGATGTGGATCGTGTGGTTGATCAATGCGTTCAACATGCTCGACAACATGGATGGATTGTCGGCCGGCGTGGCGGCGATCGCCGCGATGCTGCTGGCAGTTGTCATGCTGCTGACGCCCGACCCGACCTCGCACGAGCCGCAGTTGTTCGTGGCCGGGTTTCTGTTTCTGCTCGTCGGCGCGCTGGTCGGCTTTTTGTTTCACAATCGGCCCCCGGCGCGGCTTTTTATGGGCGACGCGGGCAGCTATTTTGTCGGTTTTTGTTTGGCCGTCATGACGATTCTGGCTACATTTTCCGGCAGCGGGCTGCCGCGCCACGCCATCTTGGCGCCTTTGTGCGTGTTGGCCGTTCCGTTGTACGATACGTTGAGCGTGATTTGCATTCGGCTTCGCGCCGGCCGCAGTCCGTTCGAAGGAGATACGAGCCACTTCTCGCATCGCCTGGTGGCGCTTGGCCTGTCGAAGGCGCAAGCCGTGTTGACGATTTATCTGACCACGGCCGCCTGCGGCCTGGGCGCTTTGTTGTTGCACCAGGTGAACGTGGCAGGCGCCGCGGTGGTGATGCTCATGATCGCTTGCTTGTTGAGCGTGATCGCGATTCTGGAAACGACGGCGTTGGGGAAGACGCGTTCATGAAGCCGAAGCGCGCCAGCGCCGCGTCGAAGCGATCCCCTCGGCCGGCCGCCACAAGCCTGTTCGAATACGTCAGGCCGTGGCTGCTGTCGGCATTTATGGTGCTGTGCGTCGCGCGGCCCTTGCTGCCGAGCGAGGGCGTGTCATGGCTGGGTGATGACCTGCCCTTCGACATGCTGTTTCTGATTCTCACGGCCGCTTACTTGCTGTGGGCGGCGGCCCGGGGCGGTTTGTCGCGGCCTTTCAACCTCGTCGATGGATGTGTGGGCGCCTTGGTCGCGGCATGTGCCGTCAGCGCGCTGATGGGCGCGTCGGAGGGCAACCCACGCTTTAGCATCAACATGCTTTGGGAATGGGTTGGGTTGGGGCTGGTGTTTTTCCTCACGCGACAGCTCGTGCGTACGGCGCAAGAAGCTCGCGCGGTCGTGGCCGTCATGTTCTCGCTGGCCGTCGTGTTGGCCGTGTTTGGTTTCTACCAGGTTTTTGTGAGCTTGCCGGCCGATCGTCAGGCCTACGCTGCCGATCCTGAGCAAGTCATGCAACGTAGCTTGGGTCAGGTCTTCGAGGCCGGCTCGCTCGAACGAAAGCGTTTTGAAGACCGCTTGCAGAGCACCGAGCCGTTGGCCACTTTCGCGCTGGCGAATTCGCTGGCAGGATTCCTGGTAGCCTGGCTTGTGGTGGCAGTGGGCATCGGCTGGAGCATGGTCGGAAGCCGAGGGAAGAGCAACGAATTGCCCGCTGACGAAACGGACCCCTGGGGTCCACCGGGATTGGGTCGCAGTGTGGCCTTTGCCGCCGTCCTGTTGACGGTGGCGGCATGCTTGCTGCTTACGAAAAGTCGCAGCGCGTATGTAGCGGTGGCGGCGACCGTCGCGCTAGTGCCGTGGTGTGGAGGCGCGGGCCGCTGGCGGCCGAATTGGAAGATTTTGCTGGCCGCGGGCGCCGTTGTGCTCTTGATGATTGGCATGGCCGTGGCCGTGGGCGGTCTGGACGTTCAAGTATTGAGCGAGGCTTCCAAATCGCTGGAATTCCGGCTGCAATACTGGCACTCGACGCTGGCCATGATCGCGAGATATCCATGGTTCGGCGTTGGCCCCGGCAATTTCCAGGAATACTACACGCAGTTCAAGCTGCCGCAGGCCAGCGAAGAGATCCGCGATCCGCACAATTTCGTATTGGAAGTGTGGGCCACCGGTGGGACGTTTGCCGCGGCGGCGCTCGCGGGCGCATTGGTCGCTTTCGCTTGGAAAATGTGGCCGAACAACCTCTCGACAAGTGATCGCGCGGATGCATCGGTCCAGCCACCGATCGAGAAATCGATGCGCGAAGCGAATTTTGTCGTCGCCGGCGGCGGCGCGGGCTTGCCGCTCGCGTTTCTCCTTGGTCCGTTGTTCGGATACGCCATGACCGAGGGGCAACTGGGTTGCGCTCTGGTGGCTGGCGCCGCCGTGGTTGCGATCCTATGGCCATGGCTCAAAACTGGGCCGCTGCCTTCGCGGGTCTTGGCCCTAGGCGCGTTGGCCTTGGCGATCCACTGGCTGGCCGCCGGGGGGATCGCTTTTCCAGGGGTCGCCGGCTCGTTCTGGATTCTCATGGCGCTCGCGCTCAATCAAATCGAAAGTGAACCTGCGGCCAGCCTGCAACGGCCGCGCAAGCTCCTGCGGCAATTGATTCCTGTTGTGGCTTTTGCTTTGGCGACGGCCACGGCGGCGGCTTGTTACTACACGGCCTACGGGCCGGTGTTGCAATTGCAAGACGCCATGGCGCAAGCCGAAAGCGCGCGTCCCGCGGCTCGCGCGGTCGCTTACGCGGACGCGGCGAAAGCGGACCCTTTGTCGGCCGAGCCTTGGATCGCGCTGGCCGAGCTTGAATTGGAGACGATCAGGCAGAATCGAGGGTCGCAAGCTAACTATGAGCATTTGTTGATTGCCGCCAATCACGTGCGCGAATTGCGGCCGCATTCGAGCGCCGCGTGGCGGCAACTGGGCCATTGGTATGCCGAATGCTACCAGCGGTTTCCCGCCAAGGAGGCCGCCCATAGCGCCTTGGAATGTATGCGAGTGGCGGTTGAGCTGTATCCCAATTCGGCAATTCTGCGAGGCGAGCTGGCTTTAGCTCTCGTTGCCAACGAGTCGGAGGCCGCGCGGCGACAGGCCGACAAGGCGCTTGAGCTTGACGCCCAAATGCCGCATGCCGACAAGAAGTTGCCGCCCGAGATGCGCGCGCAGCTCGAAACGTTGCGGAAAGTGTCACGTTGACGCCCCTGGGCGATTCGACTTAGAATCGCAGTAGGTCGCCAAATCTTGATGAACCACGTTGATTGAAGCGGGCATTTGACTTCCCGACTGAGGCGGATGAAAGCCACTTACGTCGTCATTATTTCCGCGGTTGCCGGCGCCCTGTTGGGGGCTGGAATCAGTTGGGCCAATTTCAGCAACTCGCCGCCGCTGTTCGCGTCCAAGCCGGCCGACGTCTTGAGCGCCGCCAGTGGCCTGCACCCAAAGGTTCTTGTCGATGAGCGAGCGCATGATTTTGGGCCGGTGGATCGTGACAAGAAGGTCCGCCATGCGTATCGTTTCACGAACGTCGGCGATGGCGTGTTGACTTTGAAGGCCGGCGCCACCACGTGCGTGAAATGCACGATCGCCGAACTTAGCAAGTCGCAAGTCGCGCCTGGCGAGACTGTCGACGTGGTTGTCGAGTATACGCCCAATGCCCAGCAGCCACGGTTCAAACAAATCGCCCCGATCTTGACCAACGATCCTGAACAGCCGCGGGTCGAGCTGTTGGTCCGGGGCACGGTGACGGCCAAGTTTAGCGTCGTTCCGGAATACCTGGTGTTGAGCCAGGTCTCGGCCAACGAAACCAAATCCGCCGAGCTCAAGATCTGGGCGTTTTTGTCGGACGAAGTGCAAGTCGTGGGCCATGAATTCGCCGGCGAGGATTCGGCCCCGTTTTTTGAGGTCCATAGCGAAACAATTCCGCACGATCTGTTGACCGAACCGGGCGCAAAAAGCGGTTGTCGCGTGGTGCTGACGCTCAAACCGGGCTTGCCCTTGGGGCCAATTCGGCAGACAATCCGCCTCGAACTGCGCCTGCAAGGCGTCGCGGAAACCTCGACGGTGGAAGTCCCCATCGAGGGGACGGTCGATAGCGACATTTCAATCGTCGGCCCTGGCTGGGATCAGAAATATGGCAGGCTTGCCATCAACGCGGTCCAGAGTGCCAAAGGCGCGACCCGCAAATTGTTCTTGCTGGTGCGCGGCGATCATCGCCACGATCTGGCGATCAAACCTGGCAAACTCGATCCGGCCTGGCTCAAGGTCGAGCTGGGCGAGCCGACCGAATTGAATAACGGCGCCGTAACGCAAATTCCCTTGACCATCGAGATTCCGCCCGGCGCGCCGCCGGCCAATTATCTCGGCACGGATCAAGGCAAGTACGCGGAAATCATTTTGGAAACCACGCATCCACAAGTTAAAGAAATTCGCCTGCACCTGAAATTCGCGATCGTACATTAGGTCGATCGATCTCGCTTGGCGCGCGTTTTGGGAGCCGCCTCGATTGACCGGCTCAACATTTGGACGGATCCAAAGAATATGAAGCTCACTTCCCGGCACCCTCTGCTTACGATTGGCCTGTTCGCGGCTCTGTGCGGTTTGATGGCGACGGCCTGCGACTCGACGAATCCTCCCGGCGCGCATTCAACGGACCACGCCGGCCAAGGTTCATCGACTTCGACGGCCGCTTCCGTCGTGCCCCCTGCCGATGGCGCTCGGGCGGACGTTAGCGCCGTGACCGACGACCGCGTGCGGACCGTGGCGTATACCGAGTCGGCCAAAGAGAAATTCGATCCGGTGCGCGACAACGGCAAGTTTTTTGACGGCTGGAAGAAGCCCAAGCTGGCGCTGGTGATTAGCGGACGCCAGGACGGATACCTCGAACCGTGCGGATGTGCCGGGCTGGAGCAGCAAAAAGGGGGCATCAGCCGCCGCCACTCGCTCATCAAGCAACTTCAAGCACAAGGCTGGCCCGTGGCCGCGGTCGACGTCGGCGGATTGGTCCGCCGCTTCGGCAAGCAAGCCGAAATTCAATTTGCCATCGCGGCCGAGTCGTTGAAGCGGATGGGATACGGCGCGGTGGGTTTTGGCCCCAGCGACCTGCGGTTGTCGGCCGGCGAGATCGTGGCCGCGGTCGCCGGATCCGATCCTAAAGACAGCATCTTCGTGTCGGCCAACGTCGATCTGTTTGGGCTGACGCCGAAAGTGCGCATCATTGAAGCCGGGGGTATGAAACTGGGCGTCACCTCCGTGTTGGGAAAAGAATACCGGCAGCAGATCAACAACACGGAAGTCGTCATCCAGCCGCCGGCCGAGGCGCTCAAGGCCGTTGTCTCCGAGCTGAAAAATTGCGACGTGCGCATCCTGCTGGCTCATGCCACGGTCGACGAATCGAAGGCGCTGGCCAAGCAGTTTCCTATGTTCGATCTGGTCGTCAGCTCCGACGGCCAGGAACCGCCCCCCTTGGAGCCGCAAAAAATCGGCCCGACGGCTCGGTTAATCGAGGCCTCGCCCAAGGCCGGCTACGTGACCGTTGTCGGCTTTTACGAAAATCCTAAGCCCAGCATGCGCTTTCAGCGCGTGGCGCTCGACTCGCGCTTTGGCGATTCGCCCGAAATGAAGGAAATCATGAGGACCTATCAGCAGCAGTTAGAACAGTTGGGCTGGGAAGGCTTGGGGCTGCGCAGCGTGCCTCATCCACGCGCGCAAAAAGGCGATAAGCTGGCCGGGCAATTCACTTCGGCGGCCAGTTGCAAGGAGTGCCATCCCACGGCCTACGGCGTCTGGAGCAAGAGCAAGCACGCTCACGCCACCGAAAGCCTGACTAAGCTCGATCCGCCGAGGCAATACGACGCCGAGTGCGTCAGTTGTCACGCGACGGGCTGGAATCCTGGCGAATACTTTCCTTATGCCAGCGGATTCGAAAGCCTGGAAAAGACGCCGCAATTGGCCGGCAACTCCTGCGACAACTGTCATGGTCCGGGCGCCGCGCACATCGCCGCCGAAAATGGTCGCAACGCCGCCAAGCGCACGGCCGAACGCGAAGCGATCAAGCTCACCGTTGCTTTCGCCCGCGACAACGTGTGCGCCAAGTGCCACGACCACGACAACAGTCCCGAGTTCACGGCCAAAGACAAGGCGACCGGCAAGGACAATTTCGACGTAAAGTACTGGCCCCAAGTCGAGCACAAGGGCAAGCGTTAGCGGTCGGCCGTCGGCTGTCAAATGTCCGGGCGCGACGCCAGGGAAACTTGGCCGCTCGTGCTCTTCCAGGGTGCGCGGTGCGTTCGGCGTGCCCCCAAACGCACCACACTCTCGACGAATTATCGCTCGTCGCGGCGCTTTTCGTGCCGCTTACAGCTTGAACAAAAACGGACTCTTGCGGATCTGGATGCGCTGCGCCTGATTGAGACCCGGCGGAGTCTTGGTCAAGTTGCCCAAGAATCCGCCGAACGTCAGGTTGGTCCGGTCGTGATCCAAATGCACCGGCTCAAACGCGGAGCTTAGCAAAACGTGCCCAACCTCGTGGGCCAGTGCAAAGCGGGTCGCGGTCGACGCCAAAAACACTGCGGGCCGGTTGGGCGGGTGGCCAGCGGGCGATGGGCAGACTCTAGCTTTCAATTTCCGCCAGCGCTTCTTGCGGAATATTGAAGTTCGAGGACACGTTCTGCACGTCGTCGTGGTCGTCGAGTTTTTCCATCAGCTTCAGCACTTTGCGGGCAGTCTCCGCGTCCAGGTCAATCGTCGCGTTGGGAATCCGCGTGATCTGGCTCACTTCGGGCTCGATGCCCTTGGCCTGCAGCGCCGTGCCGACTTCGGCAAACACGCTGGGGTCGCAAGTGATCTCGAATTTATCGTCGACGCGCTTGACGTCGTCGGCGCCGGCTTCGAGGGCAAATTCCAACAGGGTGTCCTCGTCGATCTTGTCGGCCGGCACGAGGAACAGGCCTTTGCGCTCGAACATCCACGCGACGCAGCCGGTGGCGCCCAGTTTGCCGTCGGTCATTTCGAAGATCTTGCGAATTTCGCCGGCCGTGCGATTGCGGTTGTCGGTGAGGATTTCGCACAGCACGGCCACGCCGCCGGCCCCGTAGCCTTCATAGAGAACTTCGTCGAGGTTGCCGCCATCGAGTTCGCCCGTCCCGCGTTTGATCGCCCGCGCGATGTTGTCCTTGGGCATACTGACCGCCTTGGCGGCGTCGATGGCGTAGCGCAGCTTGAGATTCATGTCCATGTCGCCGCCGCCGCTCTTGGCGGCCACGATAATGGCCTTGGACAACTTGCTCCACAGTTTGCCGCGCTTATTGTCGATCAGGGCTTTCTTATGCGCGATGTTCGCCCAGTGCGAATGGCCTGCCATAAACTAATTCTCTGGGGTGTAAGTGTTCGGCTGTTCCGTTTTGACGCGCGTGCGGGCCAGGGCTGCAGCGGGTGGGGCCGCCGTCGCACGTCGTTATTTTTCAACTGCTGGACGTTGCAACTTCGCGATTTTTTCGCGGATTTGTCGCGCCTTGTCCGGCTCGGCGTTTTTGTCAAAACTCGCCGCGGCGCGGTCCCAGTTCTCGACGGCCCCGGCCGCGTCGCCAGACTTCAGCAGGGCTTCGGCCAGGTGGTCGAGGATCGTGGCGTCGGGTTCGTCGGTCGAGGCGGCGGCCGCTTTGAGTTCGGCCACGGCCTCCGGATATTTTCCCAGCCGAAACAGAACCCAGCCCATGCTGTCGCGATAGGCCATGTTCTTGGGTTCGCGGGCCACGGCCGTCTGAATCATGTGTTGAGCCAGCTCGAGGTGCTTGTTGGCGTCGGCCCACAGATAACCCAGGTCATTCAGCGCGCCAGTGTCCTCGGGAAATTCGTCGAGCACTTGTTCGAGCCACTCTTCGGACTCCGGCATTTTTTCTTCCATGACGCAAATGTTCGAGAGCACCAGCCGCGCGTCGCGCAGTATCTCTCGGACTTCCGGCGATTCATGGTTCCTGTCGAACCTGTCGACCAGCGCTTGGTAGCCGTGGCGGGCCGGCTCTAATCGCTTGGCGTGATATTGAATCCAGGCGACCCGGCTGTGGAAGCGGGGCATGTCCTTTTGCAGCTCGGCCGCCCGCCGCGCTTCGGCCAGGGCTTCGTCCGTGTCGCCGGCCATCTCGAGGGCCCCGGCCAGGTAAAAATGCAAAGTCGGGTTGACCTCGGGCAGGAGCTTTTCTTCCAAGCCGCGCTGGAAGACTTTGGCCGCGTCGGCGTATTGATTGGCCAGAAACAGTTCCAAACCCCAAGTCACGAGGGATTCGGACCCTTTGGCGTTGTCGGCCTTGAGCGCCCGGTCGAACAGCATGTTGGCCGCGGCAAAGTCCTTTTGTTCGATGGCCACCAGTCCGGCCGCCAAAAGCGAACCGTAGCTGGGCCGAGCGCCCGGGGCTTCGAGCTGACGGCGCGCCTCGGCCACGAGCGCGGCGGTCAGCTCCTTGTCAGCCAGCAAGGCCTTGCCGGCTTCGCCCAGAGGGCTCAGCGAGTTGGCTCGGCCGACCGCTTCGCCCAACGTCGCCAGCAGTTTGGTGGGCTCCTTTTGTTGCCGGTAGATATCCACCAGACCCTGGTAGGCTTCTAGCGGCGGGCGCGCCTTGTGCCGTTCGATCAGGGCGATGAAGGTCGGTTCGGCTTTGTCGAGCTGACCGGCCTGGCGATAACGCTGCGCGAGGAAAAAAGCCAACGGAACGTTGTCCGGATCGGCGGCTTGAATTTTTTCGAGGCGCGCGAGCAGCTGATCCTCCTGACCCAAATCCGCCAGGACGTCAGCCAACAGGTGATAGGGCCCCGTGCCTTGAGTCGCGAAATGCTTCTCGAAATACGTTTCGAGCTTGGCCAGCGCCTGGGCGGGTTGTTTTTGTTTGGCGTCGACGCGGGCCCTGTTATACAGCGACAGCGGCTCGTCGGACTTGATCTGGTTCGACTTTTCGAACGCGGCGAGTGCCTCGGCCGTCTTGCCCGCCTCCAAGAAACTTTCGCCGAAAAGCTGGTAAGCGAGCTCGGCCTTGTTTAGCAATCCCTTTTGCACGGTCGCATCAAGCCCAAATTCCTGCGGGTTTTCCAGGGCCTTGTATACTTCGCCAAAGTAATGGGCAGTCTGATCGTATTTCTTGGCGACAAAGTAGAGTCGGCCCAATTCCATCCACAGGGCCACTTGTGGGGCCGAGGGTTTTGCCTTCGTTTGTTCGTAGGCTGCCAGCGCCTTTTCGCACAGCTTAAGCGCTCGAGCTGTGTCGCCTTCTTCGGTCAGGTAGCTTGCCAGTCGAGCCAGCAAGATCGGATCGGCCGGCTCGCGCTCGGCCATGATCAACGCGTAGCGCACGGCTTCGGCCTGGCGATCGAGATTAAACGCCAAAGGCACAATTTCGCGCAAGACCGGCACGGCTTCGGGATCGAGGCGGTAGGCCCGCTGGTAGTTGCGCAGTGCCCGCGGGTAGTCCTGCTTCTGCTCGGCAACTCGGCCGGCGGCAAACAGCGCCAGCGCTCGAATCCGATCCTCGTCGCGCCCGCTTCGGTTTCGCGTGCTTACCAACGGCTCGACGGGATCGTCGAGCTCGAGATTGCCGGCCGCGGCGGGAGGATTGTCGTCACGTTTGGCGGCCGGTTCGTCGTCCGCTCCCCGAGCCCAGGGCGCAAGCAAGGCCGCTAGGACAATTAGGACGAGTCTCCACGTCTGGTGTATCGAAATCTGGTGCATCGAAAACCTCGGCGCGCTGCTTGTTATGCCCACGCTCATCGGTGGTGCCAACGATCGTTGAATTCCATCAACTATTCTCGCTGCAAACCTCGAGACGGCAAAGGTCGCTTTTGGCCGCTGGACCGACCCGGCGACCGCCCGAACCCAGCGGCTGGCATGATTACCGGCCGCGCGTCGTCCTGCCCGCGACAAGAACAACCGGATCGAAAGGGGCATCGTGAGCCGTCCTTGATTGCTCGGAGTGGGAGCGGAGGATCAGGCCAGTCGCGGCGAATACTTTGCGCGGCTGGCTAGCGAGGCTTCCGCTTGGCCAACAATTTGACGGTGGTTTTTTTGGCGGCGCCGGGAGGTTTCTTCTTGGGGTGGGCCGCCACTTTCGGTCCGCGGGCGGCACGTTTTTCGGGAGCTTTTGCCGCGGGCTTCTTGGCGGGAAGTTCCTTGGCTTTGTCTTTCTTTTTGTCGCCACCAGGGGCCGCCTTGCCCGCCACCGGCGCCGGCGTGGGAGGCGCCGGTGCTTTCTTCGGCGCGCGCTTGGGGAACCGCTCTTTAGCATCCGAGGAAATTGACAACAACAACTCGCGCAGGCTTGGCGAAAACGGGTTAGCGAAGTAGTCGGCCCCCAGTTCATGCAGCAGGGCGCCGAACTCCTGGCCCTTGCTCTTGGGGATTGCCCGCTCCATTCCAGGCACGACGGACTCTTTCGCTTCCGATTCGCTGATCACGCCCAACACGTACAGCGCACCCAGCGTGCCAGTATCCACTGGAATCGAGTGGCCGCCCAGCGCAGTCTGCGTGACATAGGCCACGTTAAAGGGAGTTGCGCCGTGCAACTTTTGCAGCTTCTTGACTGCCGCGCCGATGTTTTGCTTCTTGAGATGCTCCAGGTCGAATGAGTAGTCCGACTCGAACACGCTTTGCAAAACTCCCTTCAACCGCGCGGCGGCCTCGGTCGGCTCCGGCAACATATCCATCACCTCGGCCAGTTCCTTTACGGTACTGACGCGAATCTCGTTCCAATCGAAAAACGCACTTTGAGTCTTGGCAAGCGCCTGCTGCGCCACGTCGTGGCGCGCGTTCTCCAAACAGCAAGCGAACAACAGCGACTCCAACACCGGCTGCTCGCCTTTGAGCGGATGGTATTTGTAAGTGCGCTTAAGCACCTTGTGGGTCTTGTTGAGCGTCGCGGCGCGGTTGGATGTAGTCATGCCTGTCTCGGGGTACTCACGGATAATCTAGATGGAGAGCGGTCGCCGGCTTGCGTTGCGCGCGATCCGGTGATTGTTCAGCAGTCCAGGGCTCCGCTGGAAATTCTAGTCAGGATCCTCTTCGTCGTCGGCGATGCTCGACGAGTCAGCGTCTTGGGCCGGCTCGCGAGGGAGAACGGACTGCAAAATCTGGCTGATTTCGATCGATCGCTTCACCCCCAAGTCTAGCACGAACACCAGACGGGGGGTGTAGCGGGTGTCAAGCCGCTTAGCCACCTTGGATTGCAGGAATCCGGCCGCATTCTGCAATCCGCGAAGGCTCAACTGCTGCTGGGTCTCGTTGCCCATCACCGACACGTGGATCTTGGCTTGCCGCATGTCGGGCGATACTTCCACGTAGGTCACAGTGACGCCGCGGACGCGCGGGTCCTTCAGATCGGCCAAAATGGCCATGCTGACGACTTCGCGAATCGCTGCGGCGGCTTTTTGAATTCGGCGCGACGTCATGGACTTACATCAAAATTGCGAATGAGAAACACACCGCGCCGTCATTTGTCGTGTCAATGGATCGCGAGGCGATGGACTCAAACGGCGTCGACTCGGCATCGGAAGCAGCAGGGGGGCGTGGGAGGCAACTCAGAAGGTGCGGGCGAATTCTTCGACCTTGTAAACCTCGAGAATGTCGGCCTCCTTCAAATCGTTGAAGCCTCCCAGCTTGATCCCGCACTCGAGCCCCTCGCGGACCTCGCGCGCGTCGTCCTTTTCACGCTTGAGTGATTCCAACGCGTAGTCGCCAATGATCCGGTTCTCGCGAATCACTCGGACTCGGGCATTGCGCTGCACGTTTCCGGCCAACACGCGGCAGCCCGCGATCGTGCCCACGCGGCTAATCGTGAACGTGCGTTGCACCAGGGCTCGGCCCAACTCGATCTCGCGCCGTTCCGGCTCGAGCATTCCCTCCAAGGCCGCCTTCAAATCGGCAGTCAACTTGTAAATGATTTCGTAGCGGCGGATCTGCACGCCGCGCGTTTCGGCCAGCGCGCGGGCGTTTTCGTCGGGCACGACGTTGAATCCGATGATGATCGCGTCTGATGCGTCAGCCAGATGCACGTCGGCCTCGGTGATGCCTCCCACCGTGGCCTGCAACACCTTGATCTTGACTTCGGGATGCACGAGCTTGGTGAACTCTTTCTGGATCGCCTCGATCGAACCCCGCACGTCGGCCCGCAAGATGATGTTGAGCGTTTGGGCCTCCTTCTGGCCCAACCGATCGAACAGAGTCTCCAAGGTCACGTGCGCGGGCGTGCCGCCCAGCGCTTGACGGCGGACTTTGCCCCCCCGATCTTCGGCGATCTGGCGGGCCGTGGCGATATCATCCAGCACATAGAAGTGTTCGCCCGCCGCCGGCGCGACATTCAGGCCTGTGACGTTCACCGGTAGCGACGGTCCGGCCTCGTGATACAAAACGTGCGCGCGAAGCGTGTCGTACATGGCCTTTACCCGGCCGTAGGCAGAGCCACAGACCAGGGCGTCGCCAATTTTTAGCGTGCCGTTTTGCACGATCAATTTGGCGACGACGCCGCGGCCCTCGTGCAGTTCCGCCTCCAGGCAGGTTCCCGAGGCGGCGCGCTCGGAATTGGCCCGATAGTCGCGCAGTTCGGCCAACGTGAGCAGCGTTTCCAACAACTGGTCGATGCCCGTGCCGATCGTGGCGCTGGTTTTAACCACTTCCGTATCGCCGCCCCACTCGGACGGCAACAAGTCGTTTGCCGCCAGTTGCTGGTAAATGCGATCCGTGTCGATGCCCGGCAAGTCGATCTTGTTGAGCGCGACGACGATCGGCACACCGGCGGCCTTGGCGTGGCTGATGGCCTCTTCGGTCTGCGGCATGATTCCGTCGTCGGCGGCGACGACCAGTACGGCAATATCGGTGACGTTGGCGCCGCGAGCCCGCATTTCGGTAAAGGCCTCGTGGCCGGGAGTGTCGACGAAGGAGATTTTGCGGCCGTCCTTCTCGATTTGATACGCGCGGATATGCTGCGTGATACCGCCGCTTTCTCCGCTCACGACGTTGGTGCCGATGATGCGATCCAGCAGCGATGTCTTGCCGTGGTCCACGTGGCCCAGGAACGTGATGACCGGCGGACGCGCGGTCAACGCGGCCGGGTCGTCCGCCTCCCCTTGCAATTGGGCGATCGTTTGCTCGCCCAAATCGACGGCCAGCTTGAAATCGACCTCGACGCCCAGGCCCACGGCCAGCAATTCCGCCGTGTCCGGGTCGATTTCCGCGTTGATGTTGGCCATGGTTCCCAGGGTCAACAACTGGCGGAGCACCTGCTGGGCGGGAATGCCAATGGCTTCCGAAAAGGTCCGCACCGTGCAAGGAAGTTCCAGCATGACCTTGCTCTTGCGAGGCGCGGCGGTGTTGGTTCCGGTGCGCTTGATGACGCGTGGCGCGCGGCGGCGCGGTGCCGCGACCTCATCGTCTTCGCCACGCTGCCGCGGCTCGGTGCCAGCTCGTCGGCGGTTCAATTGACGCTGTTCGCGCCCGACCAGCAGCCCTGGCTCTTCGCCAGCCGGACCTTTCCCGCCTGGACCGCGGCGGCCCTTGCCCAGCGGAGGCCCGACGGCTTCGCCGCTGATCATTTCCTTCTGCCGCGAGGGTCGCTCGCGCGAGTATGGCTGCTTGGGAGGCAGGCCTTTCGCGGGCAACGCTTCCGGAATGTCGCGTCGCTTGCCCTGTTGCTTGCGAACATGGTCGATAAGCGGCTTGGTGCCGCCGCTGCGGCTGGCCGCCTTGATGGCGTCGATTGGCAACCGCAGATCCGGTTTCTGAGGGGCCGCTTCGGGCGTTTCCGCAGCCAGATCTGGTTGTGCCACGGTTGGCAACGGTGCCAGCTTGATCGTCGCGCCCGGCCTGGGAAGGGCCGGCCTGGCCGGAGTGGTTTCGCCGTTGGTGGGCTTCTTTTTCTTGCCTAGCTCGCCGAGCACCGGCACCTTGTCGGCCGCGACGCCGCCCGGGGCGATATAATCTTCGCGCCGAACAGCCGATCCTTCGGAGCCCACATCCACGGTCGCAGCCGACAGAGCGCGCGGTTTGGACGCGGTCGCCTTGCCCCCGGGGCCGGCGCCACTGATAAAAGCTCTTACTCGCACCACTTCCTCGTCGGTCAGACTAGCCAGCGCCGACCCCTTGCCGGTCACGCCCGCACTGGTGCAGATGTCGACCAGGATTTTGCTGTCGAGTTTAAGCTCTTTGGCTAACGAATAGATACGAACGGGCAAGTTTCAGCCCTCCCTCTCAATAGAGTAACTTAATTCATGTTCGAGGTCTCCCTGTTTGACCTTACCCTTCGGCCTCGGGTGGCGGCGCAGGCGCCGCTTCGTCGGAGGAACTTCCTCCGTTGCCGACCGCTGGATCGGTGCTTCCCAGTTCTTGAGCCGCGCGGCGCTCGCGCTCGGCGGCTTCGGCGGCTTCGGCCGCGGCCGTGGCCGCGTCGATCCGCTCTTGTTCTCTCTGCCGGCGTCGTTCCAAGGCGGCGGCCTGCTCGGCCTCTTGCGCCTTGGCTTCCGCTTGAGCGACGACGAGCGTGGCGCGCTCTTCATCGAACTCACCCATCTCCATCAGCGCGTCCGGCTCGATGATCGAAAGATCGTCGTAAGACAAGAAGCCCTCGCCGACCAGCTTCTCGCTCAAACCTTCATCGACCCCTTCGATCGCCGAAAAGCCGGCCACGGCCCGCTCGATCGATTCGTCGAGCTCCTCGCGGGTCATGATTTCGATGTCCCAGCCGCACAATTTGCTGGCCAAGCGCACGTTCTGGCCGCGTCGGCCGATCGCCAGCGACAACTGATCCTCGCGCACCAGCACGATGGCCCGGCCGAGCATCTGGCAGAGGATGACTTCCTCGACTTCGGCGGGTTGCAACGCGTTGGGAATCAGGACCTGCAAATCGTCGCTCCAGCGCACGATGTCAATCCGCTCGCCGGCCAGCTCATCGACGATGTTCTTGATCCGGTTTCCGCGCACTCCGACGCACGCCCCCACGCAGTCGACCCGCTGGTCGGAACTGCTGACGGCCACCTTGCTGCGATAGCCGGGCTCGCGCGCCATGGCGCGAATCTCAATCACGCCATCGGCGATCTCAGGTATTTCCTGCTCAAAGAGCCGTTGGACCAGTTGGGGCCGGGTGCGGCTCAAAATCACCTTCACGCGGCTGCCGGCCTTGCGGACTTCAAATACCGTGGCCCGCACGCGCTCGTTGGGATGATGCGTTTCGCCGGGAATCTGTTCGCTACGAGGAAGAATGGCTTCGACGTTGTTGAGGGAAACGGTGGCCGCGCCGCCTTCGTAGCGTTGGACCACGCCGGTAATCATCTGGCCCATCAGCTCGTGGTATTCGTCGTACAGGGCGTCGCGCTCGGCCTCGCGGATCTTTTGGATCATCACCTGCTTGGCAGTTTGCGCGCCGATGCGCCCCACGGTCTCTTCGGGGTCCAGCGGAACTCCGTTGTGCGTGCCGCTGATCGAGCCGTCCTTGCGATCGATTTGGACGACGATGTCCTCTTCTTCGCCGTATTGTTTCTTGGCGGCGGAAACCAGGGCGGCTTCGATCGCGCCAAAGACTACTTCCTTCTCAACGTTTTTATCGCGATGGATCGCATCGACGATTCTTAATAGTTCGGTTGCGTTCATGTTGTGCTGCGTCCCCTGGGGGGCAAAATCGAATTGTCGGGCATCGCCGGGGTCAGTCCCTGCGGGCGCTAGCCACCAATGCTAGCGCCGTTTGAGACACTGCGGCCGTCCCTCGCCGGATTGTTGAAAAATCGATGGTTTATTGCTTCTCGAAAAACCCAAAAACTCAAAAACTCTGCTGCCGTTCACCCGATCGCCTTGCATCAGCCATCCGCTGGCCTGCGCACCCAGTTTTCGCCCGTCTGAGGGTCAAACAAATGAACGCGCGAGGCGTCGATCTTCGCGACGACGCGGTCGGAGCCACGCAAGTCGGTGCGTGGTTCTATC
>JBGQHN010000059.1:0-16752 GCA_041497975.1 Planctomycetia bacterium
CAGACGAAAACCAACGAAGAAAAACCCAGTTCCAGGCACTACCCAAAATCAATTGTGCGCAACTTGACGGACGCTTCCGTCCGACAACCGTTCGGCCGGGAAAATAGACAGCAACTATCCCAAGCCAATCAGAAAGGAATCCCGACGATGGTATTCGTTGGTGGCAATTCGAGCGGCAAAAACTCCAAAATGCGCGCAATCATAGACCAAGCAGACGCCCACATTCGAGATTTCTATGATGCCTTGCCCGCAGATGTGAAATCCGACTTGCTGCATTTTCTCAGAAGCTACGTCAAGCTGAAAAGCAACCTTGAGTATTTGGCGCGATTTGCCGCATTACAGCAACGTCTTGACAAGGGAATTGTGAAACAACCCGCCAATGCCGATGTTTTGGCGACAACTAAATCATTCGCAACAGTCGATCAAATCCTTGCCTTCGTGAAAAAGATTAAGCGGCTTGATTGAATCGCGGCTTTGCTGTAATCAGCAAGATCAAACTCGCAAGCGCCGCTAGGACCAGCGTTGACGGCTCCGGTACGGTGTTGATCGTCAATTCTGGCAAGAGGCTCGGATTCGGGTTGTCGGCAGTTGCCAAGTAATACCCGCGCATCGGCGGGTTAGGCGATGGCAAGGGAATGTCTGGATTGACCCGCAACACAAGGAAATTGCCCAGCGGTACGCCACCCGGATTGTAGAGCGATTGCAGGTAGCCGCCCAAGCTGATATCGAAGTTGCCGGGCGTGGCGCTCGGGGTTAGAAACCCCGTTTCAATTAAGGTGCCACTACCGCCCGCCGCATTGCCAGCGTAGTAGTCGCTCGAAAGCATGGTTGCCGTTGACCGGACACCCAAGCCGAACACGTCGAGATTGAATTCAGGGGAGCCCTCATAGCCGAGAAACGACAGTTGAACGTCAGCACTGGCGATTGTGCTGGGGGATAACGTTGGCAAGGGGAAGAAAAAGACGCTGGCTTGTCCGCGCACGACGGTAGTTGGCGAGCCGCCACCGGTCCCCGGCCGGACCTCAGTTAGCGGAATGTCCACCGGAACGCCATTAACGTCAACTTGGCCATCCCAAGCGTCACCCGGAACCACGATGGTTGCCCCTCTTACGTGAGACACGATTAGACAGATCGCAACAACCAGCGGCACAGATAGGCGCGTTATCATTAGCCGTCCCCCCTATTCGTTAGACCGGGCTGATTCTGGCCAATCGGAGGGGTGCCGTCAAATCTTCGGCGGTCGAAATAAGATCAGCTCTCAAGCCGCCCGAGTACGCTGCGCAACTCGATAATCTCAAGCGGGCAGTCCGGCCAGTTATGCTCCCAGCATACAACTAGGTCGCACCGGGCCGGATCGTGGCCATGATCCACGAAGTTGCGGCTTCTAAACTCGAACTCAATCCGGACCCGTTGCCAGCGGTTTTCTCGTGGATTGACGCACCGTTTCGCCTCACAGTCGGGAAACCCGGCTTGGACGGCTTCAACAATCAACCCTAATTCGTTGCTGACCATGCCAAACAAGTAGACAACGCCCTGTTCGTTTATCGGGGCATGGCGGAGCCCGCGAAAGTTGATCGGTGCCCCGTATTCAATTCCGTCCAGCTTTGCCCATGCGGACGGCTTCGTCGATTCTGTCGCTGGCGGCTGCGCTGGCTGTTGGATTTCTCGATTTGTTGTTTCACTCAAATCGGCCAAGAGGGGCGAATCCGGCGCATTCCGTTCAAGCCACTCGCGGTATGCCTTGAGAATTCCTTGCGATCCACCAAAGCGCCGCTTAATCGTCGATTCGGAAATCTTGGCAACGGCACCGAATTTATGCCACGTCGGTATCCTTCGTTGCTCTGTCGCAACCCGATGGAATTCGGCCAACAAATCATCATCGGATATCGGGTCGTTATCCGCGTGCTGTTTCAGACCGGCAAGCCGTTGAACCTCAGACCAGCCGCCATCCGGGAACAGGCGGTAGAGATGATAACTACTTATCCCGCTGTGCCGCATGAAATCTGAACGCGAAATGGTGTCGCCCTTTTGCAAGGCGGCGGCCTTGGCGGCTTCGATGATTGATTCTCTCGTTTGCTCCCCCATACTGGCTCATTCTAGTGCCGAGCCACACTGGCGCTCTAGCCGGTTTAGCGCCGATCAATCGGGACAGACGCGCCGGCCGAATGACGGGCTAACCCATCATCGCACTAAATCGGGCACTTAATCCGGGTCAGTTTGGGTTATTTTTGGATATTTTTGGACACGCGCCGAACGGTCCAAAAACGCTAAAAACCCCGTGAAATAATAGGGTTTTGAAGGGCTCACTAGACGAACCAACTGAGCTAGCCGCCCGGTTTACTTCGGCAAATCACGCCAGGCGTTCGATTCTATCGCCGTCGTTTCGAAGCCGCAACTCACGGGCCATCGTGAAGAGAAGAACGGCGCTGACCGCTCACTCAGGCAGCTTGCGCGCCACGAGACGGACCTCGGCGCGCAACACCTGCTTGTCCCGCTCGTCGATACTCAGGGTTCCCGCTAGACCTTGACCGGTCGCGGGCCGCAGCGAAAGCGCGAACTCTCGGTTCGGTTTCTTGCCGAAGCGGATCGTCGTGACATCGCGGTCGATCACGACCTGGGCGCCGTGCACGAGCGTCAACCGCGACAGGCCCTTGTTCTTGTACAGGATGCAATCGGCCGGGTCTTCGACCAACTCGATTTCGTAAGCCTGATGCGCCTCGGGCAAGCTTGTCGCAGTGTTGCCCACGATGCGCCAGCTTATCGCTCAGAGCTGCGCCGTCGCATCGTCGGCTTTTCCGGCCGGCTGCTCAGCGGTCGCCTCCACAGGCTCGTGCGTCGGCGGCTCGAACTTGGGGGCCGTGGGCTCATCGTGGTCGTCGGCCTGGTAGCGCTGGGCCACGCGCGACGACGAAGGTTGCGCGTACGTGGCCACGTCGACCTCGCTCTTGATGTCGTTCAACCCCTTCTTGAACTCGACCAGGCCTTTGCCCAAGGAACGCCCAACCTCGGGAAGCCGCTTGCCGAACAACAGCACGGCGATCACCAACACGATCATCATTTCCATCGGGCCAAGCCCAAACATCGCAGCACCTCATTCCTGTATGGATCAATGCCGTGTCTCGCTCCACCCAACGGCGATGCAACACGCGGCCTGGATTTAGTTCTCTCGCGGCTTCTCTTTGTCGTCCTCGATCCCCTGGACCCCCTTCTTGAATTCGACCACGCCCTGGCCCAACGAGCGCATCACGCTCGGCAATCGGCTGCCAAACAGGATCAGCACGATAAAGGCGACGATCAGCAACTCTTGAATTCCCATGCCGATGAAAGCGAACATCGCGCCGGCCCTTAGCCCCTCGAAACCGATGGCGAACATCGTAGCGCCCTGCATGTGAAGGTGAGAACAACCGAAGCGGGGGGTAACGGTTTGAAAGTTGCTTCGGCTCAAGTTTCAGCGCAGTGTCCGCACGCGATACGGCGATGAACCAACCGTCACTCACCTTTAATTTTACTGGACGCCGGCGCAGTGTCAAACGAGCCAAAGCGCGGAACCTAGGGCCGTAGCGAGAAGCTAGCCCCCAATATGGCAACTACTTAGCGCGCCGCTCGCGACCCGCGGCCTCGACGTAAAGCGGCAAGAACCGGTAGTAGACCTCCAGGCAGAGCGTCGCCAGGGCCGTGCTGTAGGCGCGTCCGCCACAACCGCCCCAAACCGGATCGGGATCCCAACTGCCGGCCAGATGGGCGTCCTGGCGTTGCGAAGCCAACAGGTTCTTTTGCAGCGCCTCATTCCATCGCCGCCAGGCCTCCCCCTGCGTTTGATACAGCGCCAGCGTGGCATAGTACCAGTAGTAGTGGTTCGTCGTTCCTGCCCCGGGCATTTCCTGCAGCAGATAGCCGCTGGCTTCGGCCGTCGTTTCTTCGCGGTCGATCAGGCCCATGAATTGGCGACAGGCCAGCGCCTCGGCGGTCATCGAGCGGCTGGCCATCGGCCGCGCCGGCTGGTAACAGGCCAGACCACCGTTGCGGCCCAGCGAAACACTTCGCAGAAACCGCCCAATGCCGTCGCGCGTTTGCTGCGGAATGGGGATGCCCGCCAGTTCCGCGCTCTTCAGTGCCATCAATTGCCAACCGAGTTGACTGGTGTCGCCCGGATCGCTGGGCTGATAGCGCCAGCCGCCGGTCACGCGGTCCTGTGCTCGCAGCGTATATTGGATGGCGCGCCGCACGGTGGGCTGAATCCGCTCATCGCCCGTCATGGCAAATGCTTCGCTCACCGCGCACGTCGCCATGGCATGGCAGTACATCCGTTCGTACTTGTTGGCGGTCCCGGCCAGGCAGCCGTCGGCGTCTTGCACGTTCAACAGAAATTCGAGTCCGCGGCGAACCGTGTTCTGGTGGGGGCCTTGCAAGTGCGTGTGTCCGGCGGCCAGGAATGCCAACAGCGCCAACCCGCTGATGCCGGCATCGGCCTGCATCCCGGCGGCCTGCCGCTCCTCGCCATCGGCGGCTCGTCCCGCTCCGCCACCCAGGCCGCGCGCGTCCCAGCGCCCGCTTGAGCGTTGATTAGCCGCCAGCCACGCCAGCGCCGCGGTTACGGCTGCTTCGGTCTGGGGCGTGGCGCCGTGTCCTTTGCCGACATGATCGCCGACGCGTTGCTTCAACACGCCCGGCAGCGGTTTGGCCGGGCCGGACTCTCCTGGTGGGCCAATGCCCAGCCGCGCCCCGCTCCCGGCGTCGTCACCCGACGGTGATTGCGAGGCCGGCGTGCCAGGGGGTTTTTCCGAATCGCCCGTGCCGGCTCGCGCGCCTCCGGCGTCTGGCCCAGCGTCGTCCGACGGTTTCTTTGTATCGGACCCGGGCGTTTCCGTCGGTTCCTCAGGCGCTGGCACCAGGTCCAGGTTGTCGCCCGCGTCGGACCGCGGAAGTTCGATTGGCTCGGGATCGACCGGCGCCGGCCGATTGATCGGTTCTTTGACGCTGGTAAACGTGGGCGGTGCGGCGTCCTCGACGGCAGGAGCCTCGAGCGGCTTGTTCGTGACGGGCGTGGGCGTTGGTTCGCTGGGCGCTTGCCGCTCGGGTTCAGCCGCAGGGGCCGCGTCGCGCCACTCGGCACGCGGCGCTAAATCGTGCTGGCGAAAACCTTCGTTGAAGTCGAAACGTTCGTTGTCGTTGAACGGCTGGCGGACGCTTGGATCGGCGTCTGGAGCGTCGCCCGCGGCGCCGCTGACCAAAGCGACCTGAATCCCCTCGCCATCCGGCGAGCCAACCGTGGCCGTGACGATATTTACCGTGGTCGTATAGATTCCTAACAACAAGTGGGCCAATAGCGACAGCACCACGCATTTGCCTAGGGGCTGCGACTGGCCCCACCGCGTGCGAATTAACAACAACAGCGCGATGGTCAGCACGACCAGGCCGACCCACACGATCCAGCGGGTAAGCTGTGCGTCCCAAAAGACGGCCAACAATATGGCGGAACTAACGGCGTGCATGATTTTTGTCCGCGCCGGCCATTTCGACCGAGATCGCCAGGTCGGCGACTCCAGCCTGTTTGCAGGCGGCCAAGACGTCCGCGATGCGCTGAAACGCCGCCGCGCCGTCGCCGCGCACCAACACTCCCAGCGCCCGATATTGAGCGCGGGCCGCGGTGAGCCGCTCGGTCAATTCGTCGATCGAAACCGCTTTGCGATCGAGCGTGATCTGTCCGTCCTGATAGACGTTGACGATTTTCTTCTCCGGCGCGGCGCTCAAGGCCACGCCCGGCTTGACCTGCGGCAACTTCAATTCGATCTGCCGCTCGGACTCGATGAACTTCGTGCCGACCATGAAAAAGATGATCAGCAAGAACAGCACGTCGATCATCGACGTCAGGTTCAGGGTTGGTATTTCGTCGAACTGATGTCTGGGCGCCATCTGAAAAGTGCCATCGAGTACTGATTTCGAAACCGGCCAGTCAACGTGAGGCGCGTCAGGCAGCAGCCGGCGGCCGGCCCCTGGCGCGCATTTTTGCGTGTCGTTCGTCGTGCAACGCTTCAGCGGAAATGAGCGAGACGAGCTCCTGACCCAAGCTGTCGATCGCCATCAACAGCCGCTCCACGCGACCGACGAAAAACAAGTAGAAGCACAGCGCGGGGATAGCAATCAACAATCCTCCCGCGGTGGTGAGCAAGGCTTCGCTGATTCCGGCGGCCAATAATTCGGTGCGGCCCATGGCGTCGGCCGTCGCGATCGCGTTGAACAGCCGGATCATGCCGAACACCGTGCCGAGCAAGCCCATCAGCGGACTGATCGTGGCCACGGCGTTGAACACGCGGACGTAGCGGCGCAGGCCGCCGGCAACGCGCTCGCCCGCGTCGATCAGGGTTTGTTCGAGTTCAACCGAGGGCCGGCCCCACTTTCTCACGGCGGCGCCGAAGACCTCGGCGATGGGGCTGCCGCTTTCCTGGCACAGTTCCAACGCCGCCTCGCGATCGAGCTTGCCGTCGCGCACCTGATGCATGAAACGCTTGACGAACGGTCGTGGAATGACGCGGCCGCGCCGCAAGCTGATCGCGCGCTCAAACACGAATACCAGCGTGATGAACGAACACGCGAACAAGGGAGCCATCAGCGGGCCGCCGTCCTTCAAGATGTCGAACAGGTTCTTATACGAGATCGCCGCCGCGGCTGATTCGGCGGGCTGGGCGGGCGCCGGCTCGGACGCCGCCCGGGACGATTCGACCGTCGCTTGCGCCATAGCAAGCGCCGGGGCAACGACCGAGAGCACGATGAGCGTCACGGCGCCATAGCGGACCAAGCGGTGCATCTGTGTCCCTGACATTGACATCAAGTCCTCATGGGTTAGACAGCCTGGTCCATTGTGGGCGGCGATGCCCGTGGTGCGAGGTTATTTCCGTGACGAGGATCCGCCGGCCGCTCGGCCCTGGGCGGCCGCCAGGCGGCGCGTTGCCTCGGCGCAAAACTCGCTGTCGGGGTACGTCGTTAACAAGCGTTCGTAGGCTTCGACGGCCGCGCGCCACTGGCCCAGCGACTCGCAACACTTGCCCCCTTGCAACGCCGCGGCGGATTGCCAGCGGGGAAACGGATAGCGGGCCTCGACCTTCGCATATTCAGCCAGCGCGGCAGCGTAGTTTTCCTGGTGAAAGTAACTCTCGCCCATCATCCACTGCGCAAGCGCGGCGGTTTGCGTCGCGCTTCCTCGCGGGGAGGCAACCACGTTGGCAAAGGACTCGCGCGCGGCGGCAAAATCGGCCTGCGATGCCAACGCGCGGCCGATCAAGTAGTCAACTTCGTAGTGCTCGTCGAACTGTGGAAAGCGCTCTGCGATCGCGCGCGCGATTTCCAAGGCCTGCGCCCACTCTTTCATCTGCGCCAGCGCCTGAGCCCGCCGCAATTCCGCCATGGCAGACCAGGGCTCGGACCGGCCCTTGGTTTTCTTGGCGAGAGCCGCCAGGCGCTCGACCGCTTGTTCGTAATTCCCCCGGCGATAACTGGCTTCACCCAGCAGATAAGCGGCCGATTGAGCCCACTGGCTGTCCGGAAAGCGCTCGATCAATTGGCCGAGCGATTGCTCGACGGCGTCCCACTGCTCGCGCGCCATGGCCATGCGACCCTGCAGGTGCCAGGCTTGTTGCAAGACGACATCGGGCGACGTGGGTTGCGCAATTTCCTCGAGCAGCGTTTGCGCCTCATCATACTTTTTCGCCGCCACCGCGCTTTGCGCCAGGCGCAGCGTGGAATCGGCCACGTAGCTGCTCTTGGGGAAATCGCGCCGCAGCCGAGCGAACAGTTCGTCCGCCGAGCCATCGTTCACTTCTTGAAGCAGGCATGCTCGACGATAGATCACCGCATCCAGTTCGGCGAAGTCGGCATGGTCGCTCGCAATCTTGCCGTACAGCTCCAGCGCTTGCTGGGGCTGTCGTAGTTTTTCATGCACGAGCGCGGCATACCACCGGCCTTCGGCGACGCGGTCGCTCGTCGCGTATCGCTCGGTGACCAGGCAGTACATCGCCAGGGCCGGCTCGAGTTGTCCCAGGTGTTCCAGCGCGCGGCCCCGCATTAAGGCCGCCTCGGCGGCCGACGGCGAATCGGGGAAATCGTTCCGCAAACGATCGAAAAACTCCGCGGCCTCGGACCACTGGGCGACACGGAAGTGGCACCAGGCTAGACCGGACAAGCCGCGCCGCATCGCCTCCGGCGGATTTCCCGGCTCGACCAAGCCAGAAAACAGCTCGCGTGCCAGATCAAACTCCCCCGCCGCGAATGCCGCTTCGGCTACCTGGCCGAGCGTGTCTGCGAGCAAATCGCGCGGGGCTTGTGCTTCGCCCAAAGCGGTCAGTATTCGCCTGGACTCGGGAAATCGGCCCAGTTTCGCGTAACACAGCGCTAGAACTCCGCCCGCCAACGCACGATTGTTGTCTCGATTGTCCTCGTCCGCTTGGGATCCTGCCGGCGGCTTGTCGTTGAGCACGCGCTGGAGTGGACCGATGGCCTCGCCATACTGACCCATCGTGAATAACGCGCGACCCTTGGCCAGTTCCGCAGTCGGCCGCAACGGACTGTCGGGGAATCGACTTGCAAGCTCGTCGGCCAATCGCACGCACTCGGCATGCTCGTTTTGCGCGGCCGCAATTCGCAGTTGGCCCAGCAGGCAATCATCGGCCCAGGCTCCTTGAGGCCGACGAGCGATCGCGCGGTCGAAGCCATCGCGCGCCGCCAGGAGCTGCCCATCTTCGAGCTGGGCATCGGCGGCATGAAACTCGAGCGCAGGCTGGAGACGATGACCGTCGTCGATCTTGGCGCCGGCCGACAATGTCTTTGCCGCGGCGCTCCACCGCCGACGCGCTTTTTGCGCAAGCCCCAGCCAGTAGTGTGCCTCGACGCGCACGCTGGATTGTTCGAGCAACTCCGCCAGCACGGCCTCCGCCTCCTCGTGGCGGCCCAGTTTGTAAAGCGCATAGCCGCGGCCGAGTCGCGCCGAGTCGGCTAGCAGGCCCGAGGGCGACTTCGCGGTCAGCTGATCGAGCGTGGCCAAAGCCGCCTCGTGCTGGCCCAAGGAGTTCTCCAGCGTTGCCAGGCGCACGCTGGCCTCGTCGGCCAAAGGGCCCGCGCGGTCAACGATGGCACGATAGTCGCGGCACGCCTGTTCGCGGTGCCCCGATTGCTCTTGCGCGCGGGCCAGGCCGAGGCGGCATTCGTCGGCCAGCGGCCCATCGGCGAACCGTTCGAGCGCCGCCGAGAACAGCCGCTGCGCCGCGGCCGTGTTTCCTGCGTGCAGTTCCAAACTGCCTCGATAAGGCAATACGTAGCCGTTCAATGCGTCGTCGGGGAACCGCTCGCTGAACGCTTCGAGATCGCGCTTAGCGCCTCGCGCGTCGAGTGCCAAATAGGCCACCTCGCCGCTGCGAAACAGCGCTTGCCGCGCGTAGCGATGATTGGGATTGCGCTTGAGCAGTTCGCCAAATTGTGCGCGCGCAAGGTCCAGGCGGTTCAATTGGGCCAGCGCTTCGCCGTAGAAGAATCGGGCCTGATCCGCGCGCGCATGGTCGGGGTGCGCTTCGAGAAGCTGTTGGAAAGCCTCGCAGGCTTCCTGCCAGCGCTTATGGCTATAGTGTTCGGCCGCCAGCGCGAACTGATCGTCGGCGGCGCCGGCTCGAGCCGCGCTCGGACTGCCCAAGGCGCTCACCGCGAGCAGGAGCGCAAATCTCCGCAGAATGAGACGCATAATGCCCGGGCCATGCCACTTTGGGAAGAATCCCCCGATTTTCGGCGGGAATAGTACCGGTCTCACCGAACCGCTCGCAAGGCCGCTTGGCACGTTGCCCATCACTTGCTAGCGGGCGACGACGCACCAACCGGGGGCGGCGAGTGCTAGCCACGCTGGCAGTCGCATCGAGCGCGAGCGGCTAGAAGTCGGCCGACGCGCCCGTGTCAACGTTGCCCACCATGTGGAAGTGGTTGTGGTCGATGTAGATTACTTCGCGCGCATCTTCGTCGGTCAGTGTGTGCGGAACCGGCCAGCCGATGCGTTTGACTTCGGTGTAGTAGACCGTGCACTTGTAATGGGCATGATGTTGCTGTGCCGGGCCGATCAAGGGATAGAACCGCGGCGGATCGACATAATCGCCGATTTTGTCTTTCACGATGCGCACGTTGTTGCGCTGCACCTCGTGCAACAGCGGAAAGCCGCCCTCGACCGGATGCGCCCGCTCGAGCGAACGCATGATTTCATCATCGCTCGGCGGATCGAGCGCCTGCACCGGGCCGCCCGAAGTCAGCGGCCCCAGGACGGGCACGCGCGCGTAACGTTCGGTGATCCAGTATTCGTCTTCCTTCTTGTCCTGGAAGTAGGGACTCACCGGGATCGGCACGCCGAACACGCCCAGGTTCGGGCCTGCGATGCCGGCGCAGCCCGCGCTCGACAGCATCGCCAGACCCAACACGATCAATCCCCGGAACCCCCTGTTGGTCGCCATGACAGAATCCTCGCCGGATGCTAGGCCCTTCGATTCTTCCAGCCGCGTGACGCCAGCGTGTTGGCTTGCACCGGGTGGAAACGTCGGCGCCTGTGCGGCCGAAACCGACGTTAGTCCTACTTATCGTGTGAGTCTGCGACGAACTTGCGGTTTTTTCCGGTTGTGTCGAAAAAACGGGCCCTCCCGGTTGCCGGCGGTGAGGGTGTGAACAACAACAAGCCCCGCCAGGCTGCCTGTGGCAACCGGCGGGGCACAAAGTTCGCTGCATCGACCACTGCGAGCGTGTCACCCGAACCGAGATCGTTAGTGGTGACTGCGATCATAGAAGTCGAGGAACCACCAACCGTCGTCCCATTCCAGGGCCACCTTGCGCCAACCGAGCGGCACTTGCGGATACGGATAAAAAGGTCCGATGAACGGCCAGGCGGTTGGAGAATACTGCTTCGGATACGTCAACGCCGCATAGTTCGGATGCGCCGCGTAGCTGGGCCAGGCGTAGTTGGGCATGTGCGGTTGATCATAGGCTGCCGGGGCCGGGCCGCTGGCGCCAATGTACGCCGGAACGGGGCCGGCATGTCGCGCCGCGTGCTTGAGGCGATGATAGCCGGCCGGCGTTACGTCACCCTTTGCTTTGCCGCTGCGCTGCATGGCGGGCGTCACCTGGTCGGCCTCAAGATCGGAACCGCTCGCCGAGGCGCGGCGAGTCGCCGGCCGCGTCGCTGACGTCTGTTTGACGGGTGAACTTTCCGCGACTTCCAGGTTGTTGACGATCTGCTCGATGCCCTCGACGTCGCTGATGACCTCTAGCGCGGCTTGCATTTGCTCGTCGCTGGCAACGCGGCCGTTGAGCCAAACCGTGCCACTTTTGTACTTCACGCCCACGCTGTAGTCGCGCATCTGCCCGCTGTCGCGAAGCACAATCGCAATCTGTTCAGCAGTGGCCTTGTCTTCTCGATCTCCGGCAAGCGCCAGGGCCGGCGCCAGAGCGGTGACCGCAAAGGCCGCGCATGTCATGAGAATCCGTGCCATTTCCCCCTCCTGAAATGAATTCGCTCGCACAATGACCCACGCGGATGCGACCTGCATGCCCTCACGCCGGCTGCGAGGCACGATCGATCGGGCAACGGCGTCTCCGAGTTGCATTTGGCCTGGCCGACTAACGGCGAGGGGTTGCTCGGGCCGGTGCCCAACAACCACGTCGTACCGTCGGCAGGTCGTGCGGCGCAAACCGATTCGCCGCCGACTCGCCTACCTATAGGTGTCGGATTCTGATTGTGCCGAAGGGGAGCCTTTTTCCGATTGTGCCGATTTTTTGCGGCGGGAGGGCGGCAGGCGGACTCAAGAATCAATGCATAAAGCATTGTCGCCGCATAATTTAGCACGAACTGAACTCTTGCGCGACGTTTTCAGAGGCCCGAGGTCCGGACTTGGGCGCGAAAGTCCCAAATTGCACCCAGGACCATTACCGACAGCGTGGCCCCGCAAGCGAGCCAATAGCGAGGTCCAAGCGCCAGCGATGCCATCGTGGACAAACCCACAAGACCCAGCAGGGCTAGAAAAAGGCACTGACACGACGCTTGACTCCGCGAACCCTCGCTGAGTCGGGCCAGCCAGGCACTCACGAGCCCGGCAATTTGTATAAACCCCAACGACCACAAGAGAAATGAGGTTTCTGGGTACGCCATTCGCTTTAGTCTCCTGAATCCCTTCGAGAGAACAACTTAAGCGTCTACGCACGCGCAACAACCGGACGTGTTGCTGCCCTAGTGGCGGTCGGCTTATGCGAGTCGCATGCCACCGTGGGCTCCAACTCCGGTAAAACTTGCGCGCGTGTATCGCAAGATATTACTGCATAAACGATTAGATTAACACAACGCAACTGTCGGCTGCGTCCGGATCTGCGCATGTCAGGTCTCGGCACCGGTGGCGATTGCAAAAAATTCAACCGCCAGATGGTGCGGTGCGGTGAGATTACGCGCCCGCAACGCTCGACGTGCGCCTGAGCCTCGAGGCTCAGGTGTCGGCGCCGCGCCGTTCCCGCGTTTCACCAAAATAGTGAAACCGCTCACCAATTTGGTGTGATCGCCGTGGGCGACGGCAATGCGCAAGCAATTCGACAAGGACCGCTGCGGCGAAAAACTGCGCGATCCACGGCGTTTTTTCTAGAACACGCAACTGGTTGCCAGCGTGGCAAATGACTAGCAGCCGTAAGGCCGCGCTAGCTGGCCACGACCCGCGGTTGTTGCCGTTCGCAGCGGCCCAGTTTGAGGCGTGGCATGCCAGTTGCCTTTGAGGCGCCCGAACCGACACCAAAGCACTTTTGGCTCTAACCGACAGGAGGGCGCCAATGTTCGAAGACCAGGATCTCGAAAAGGAACCCAGGAGAAGCCGTCTCGCAAAAAGCACAAGATCGAGAACACCGCAGGCCGCCCGCTCGACGCGGCCGAAGAAGACAACCGCCACCGGATTTGGTGGCAGTCACCGCCGCCGGAACAAGCATTGGAGCTGGTAGCAGTTCGCGTTGCCGAGCTTGGGGCGAGAAGTTTCGGCCAGCGCGTGTCGTAATTGCGAACCACAAAGCCGCGCGAAAGCGCGGCTTTTCGTTTACGCGTCGACGGCGAGTTGAAACTCGCTTTTGCGCGCGGCCGGTTTTACTTCAAGAGCTTTTTCAGTTCGCCCTCGAGCTCCTGAGCGCGAACGTTGCGATTGGCGACTTTGCCCTGCTTGTCGACCAGGATCATGGTGGGCAGCGTCTGAATTCCCAGCTCGTTGGCGAAGCGGCTGTCCAACCCGCCCTCGTCGAAAAGTTGCGGCCAACGCGGGTCGTTTTGCTTCAAGAACGCGATCATCTCCGCCTTGGAGTTGTCGAGACAAACGCCGACGACTTCGAATTCCTTGAACTTTGAGCGCAGCTCCTTCAGAAGCGGCATGTCCGCTTTGCACGGCTCGCACCAGGTGGCCCAGTACTGAATCAGCACCACCTTGCCCTTGAGCGCGCTTAAGTCAAACGATCCTTGCCCGTTGGCCAGCTTGCCTTGCAGCGGGATCGATTTGCCGATCGAGCTGAGGCGCAGCTTGGCGCCGGCTGCCTTGCGGTGGATCGGAGCGTTGGGATAGTCCCGGGCGATCGTGTCGTACCACTTGAGCGCTTCCTCCTCGACGCCGCCGAACTCTTCGGCGATCGCCAGTTCCATCATGGCGTCGGCCGAGTCGGGATATTTCTTGCCCCCTTCCACGAAACCCTTCAGGTCCTTGACCCATTTTTCCTGGATCTTGCTGAAGTCCGCGTCGGGCTTGGTCAGCTCCTGGCCGTGCTCGGCCGTCATCCAACGGAACTGAACATAGGAGGCCAGTTCGTCGTCCTTGGGATCGCTTTTGAGCGTCTCCCACAGCTCCTTGAGTTTGTCGATGCCGTCGTCGTAGCTGCCGGTCTGCACTGCCGCGCTGAGCGTGTCGGCCAATTGGCGATACCATTGGACGCGGATCTCGGGCGATTCGGCCTCGTCGGCAAGCAGCTTCAGGATCTCGCCGCGACGTTCGTGCTGCTTGACCGTGCTTTCAGGCGTGATTTCGCCCAGCTTTTGCAACTCGTTCATCAACTCCTGCATGCGTTCGCTCGGCTTGCCGGCTTGCGGCTCGTTGCGTTCGCTGCGCGGCATGGCGAAAAAGAACGCCTTGTAGTCGTTGGCGCTGGCCGCCTCGTCCGCGACTTGCGGCACGTCGATCAATCGCCAGGCATCTTTCACGCGCACCAGCGCGCCCACCGTGATCGGATGCGCCTTGCCGTCGGTCTCGACCATCGCCATCACGTTTTCATAAACCATCAAGTCCGCGGTCGAATCCTCGGTGCCCTCGGGCACGACGCCGGGTTGATAACCGCCGAACGACACCCATTTCGACTGGGCGCCGATCAGCTTCTGTTGTGTCGCCAACTTGGCAAATGCGGTTGGCGCGGCGTCCAGCTTCTTTTGCAGCGCCTCGCTCTTGGCCTGGGCGACGCCGAGTGTCTTCAGCTCACGCGGCGTCAGCAACAGTCGCTCGAAACGCGCGCGATCCCGATCGCGCAAGGCAGCCACCAATTCCATCGTGACTTCTTCGGCCGAGATGCTCTTCCAGGAGTCGATCTTGCCGTCTTCGTTGGCGTCGATCGCCCAGCGAGTGCCGGCCGTGTTCAGCCAGCGGTACTGGTCGGGCTTGGCGTTGAAATTCGAATCGATGTCGCGATAAACCTCGACGCCGTCCTTGTAGTAGCACCACTGGTCGACGGTATTATCGCCGTTGGTGTCCTTGAAATTGCGCAAGATCTGCCCGCCGCCGTCGCGCACGATGTAGCCGGTCTTGGCGATCGCAATCGTGCACTTGGCAATCTCTCCACCCTCGGGCCGATCGACGATCGCATCCTTTTGGGTCGGCTGATATGCCAGGACCTGTTGGGCCGTGGGACCTTTGGCTGCCTGGGCATTGGCGGCAAGTAGCTTGCCGCACGCCAAGAGCGAAAGTGCGAACACCGAGACCACGCCCGGCTTGATGAGTTCAATGGCCATCGACGCGATTCCTTGAACAAAGTGAATTCAAAAGACGAGGCGCCAGTTGGGCGCCCTTAGTTTTCGGCTAGAGGGCACGGGAAAGTGAAATTGTTCCGATTCTAGCGCCTGGATTGACTTTAACAACTGGGAGCGCGGCGAGGCAATGCATGCATGGCAAGCCGACAGAGCGTCGCCAGCTTGCGGCAGGCGAGAACCGATAGACTCCCTTGCACGGTCAAACACAGCGGCACACGCGAGGCCAGACGTCGACCGCGCACGCGACTGCATGCCCGAAGGGCGTGATATACTTCAACGAATTGACAGCCAGCCCACGGCCCCTAAAATACGCTATTCCTCAGGGGCGTCACTCCCTTGCCCCGGGCGCATAGCTCAGTTGGTTAGAGCGCGTCCCTGATAAGGACGAGGTCCGAAGTTCGAATCTTCGTGCGCCCACTTTGTTGCGGTTTCCGGTCTAGCCTGAAAACCCGATCCAGTCCCGCAAGACTCCGGCGCGGGTGACAGCTACCCGGCAAGCTGTCCTAAAACGGGATGAAGGGATTTGGCTCGGACTATTCGACTTCGACCACCTTGCCGGACGTTGACACTTCGACTTCGCGTATCTTGCCGCTTGGCATTTTGCCACGAATTTCAAAAACGTCCTCGCCATTCACCCGAATCTTGCGAGCACTGTCGAATTTCACATTCGGCAAAGTTTTCTGGGCGACTTGCAGCAGGTCCGGCGAAATATCGCTGAGCGGGACAATGCTAGTCGGTTCGGGCTTTGTCCCACAACCGAGGCAAATGAGCGCCAGCACGACTGCGGTATATCGCATTGCTAAAACTCCCCCGACACCGTTTCACCACCCGAGCGGGTAGCCAAAGCGTCGAATACCTCTGGGTCCATGTCCGTCGTCAAGAATGCAACGTGGGCGTCGGCGAACACGAAATGAACCCCGCCCGGATGCAAGCTGTGAAACATATCGGCTTCGCCTGTCGGGTCGCCGGGGCTCTTGTGTTCCCCTGCCTGGCCTAAGGTCATCGTAGCCCCATGTTCGACTTCATACGTGCCGATTCCATCGGCCGGCCCTGGAATCAGTAGAGCGCCCGTTACTGAGCCGACCCAAGTTGATTCACCCAAGGCGTGTGAGCGTTCGCCCACGGCAATCGTTTGCGACGTGCCGTCGGTAATTTCACGGAAACGAACATGGCTGTTGCGAAAGAAGAGCCCAGTTCCATCGATCCCCGGCTCAGAGTTGCCATACATTCCGACATAGTTGGCCGTCGCGACTTCACATATCTTCGTTTGTGAAGGATCGTCGCGCAGCGCGGGCCAGGTAGGTGGAACCGGGTCCGATGGGCACAGGTAGACGGCAATTGTTTTAGTTCGCGTTTGATCGTTGGCGGGATCTTCGATCGGCCGGTCGAACCGGACAAGCGCGCTGAGCGAGGTTTCTTCAAGATGGTTCAGCAGCAGCGCTGCCCAACCCCAGCCTGGACCCGTATCCGTTCCACCCGCCACGAATTCCGAGATATAGCCGGAAGGCAACGAGCGATGGGCACCTTCATACGTTTGCAGCGCAATCCCAATCTGCCTGAGGTTGTTCGCACACTGGCTGCGGCGACCCGCTTCGCGGGCCGCTTGGATCGCAGGCAGCAGCAAGCCGACGAGCAGCCCAATGATTGCAATCACGACCAGCAATTCAACGAGGGTAAAACCGTGTAGGGGCCGGGGAGAGCGGTTACGCTTTCCC
>JBGQHN010000060.1:0-16582 GCA_041497975.1 Planctomycetia bacterium
AGCGTGCAGGCCTCGATGATCTTGGTCAGTAGCTGCCCGGCCCGACCGACGAACGGCTCGCCTTGGCGATCTTCGTCGGCGCCCGGCGCTTCTCCCAGAAAGCACAGACGCGCATTCGGATTACCCACGCCGAAGACGGTTTGAGTGCGGGTCGACGCCAGTTCATCGCACAAGTGGCAAGCGGTGACTTGCTGGCGAATGATCGCTAGCGAGTCGTTGGAATTCGATGGCGCCCGCGGCGCGCTGGCGGCGGTCTCGACAGGGACTGACGCGGGTTTTGCCGCAGCGACCGGCGCGACGGGGGCTTGCTCCGGCGCCGCCGTCGACGAAAGATCGCTCGAGCGGCCCGGCTTGGCCAAGAGTTGCACGCCCGCACGCTCCAGGCTTTCCAATCTTTGCACCGTCGCGATAACTGCCCGTGAAGACCGGTCTTGGCGCTTGGCGGTCATGACGCGGGTCTCCATTCCTACGGATTCGTAATATTCCTGCCGTCGAAGCTGTCGAGACCAGTATCGCCCACGACCTTGGGTTCGAAAAGGCCTTACACTTGCAGGAACGCTGATGGATTGCAATCGACCAGAGCGCGGGTTTGCCGCTGCGGGGGCTTCAACCTATGATGGATCGTGCTCTTTCTCTCAACCGGTCGTATCAAGCCCGAAAACCGCGCGCGCGATAAAGCCAAGCCATGGGGATTCCACAAGTTGTCATTGTGGGCCGACCGAACGTCGGCAAGTCGAGCATCCTCAACTGGCTGGCTCGCAAGCGACTGGCGATCACGGATGGCACGGCCGGAGTGACGCGCGACCGCATGACGTACCTGATGTTCGACCGCGAGCGGTATTACGAGCTGGTCGACACGGGCGGAATCGGGTTTGACGATCCTGACAATCTGTCGTCGAAGATCGACGAACAAATCGACGCGGCCATCGAGTCGGCCGACGTGATACTGTTCATCGTCGACGCGCGGACCGGTTTGACGCCGCTGGACCAGGAGGTTGCCCGCCGGTTGCGGTACGTCGACGCGCCGGTAATTTGCGTCGCCAACAAGGCCGACGACGCGACGTTCGACACGCAGGCCGACGAATTCTACAAGCTGGGCCGCGGCAAGCTGCTGTGCGCCAGCACGCTGCAGAACCGCAATCGGCAGCTATTGCTGGAAATGATCGCCGAACGGCTGCCCAAAGCCGACGCCGAGGAACGTCCCGACGCCGAAGAACCGACCATGAAAGTGGCCATCGTCGGCCGGCGCAACGTGGGCAAAAGCACGTTCGTCAACACGCTGGCCCAGGCGGAACGAATGATCACGAGTGAAGTGGCGGGCACGACGCGCGACAGCGTTGACGTGCGATTCGAGCTGGATGGCAAATCGTTCGTGGCCATCGACACGCCCGGCTTGCGGCGGAGCAAGAGCATTTCGACCGACGTCGATTTTTACAGCACGCATCGGGCCCAACGGGGAATTCGCCGGGCCGACGTCGTGTTGATGTTCTTCGATCCCACGCAGCGGATCAGCAAGGTCGACAAGCAGCTCTGCGAATACATCGCCGAGAATTACAAGCCGTGCGTGTTCGTGATCAACAAGTTGGACCTGATGGCCGCCAGCATGCCGACGGAGAAGTGGGTCTCGTATCTGCACGACGCCTTTCGCACGATGTGGTACGTGCCGATCGCTTTCGTCACCGGCCAGACCGGCAAGAACGTCAAAGCGCTGCTGAACCACGCACAGATGCTCTACAAGCAGGCCCGCGAGCGCGTGACGACGTCGCAGTTGAACAAGGTGGTGCGCAGAGCGCTCGAGGCGAACCCGCCGCCGCTCCATCAGAACCGTCGGCCCAAGATCTACTATGCCACGCAAGTCAGCGGCGAACCGCCGACGGTGGTCATGTTTTGCAACGACCCCAAGGCGTTTGGCGAGCCCTACAGGCGTTATTTGCTGGGCGCGCTGCGCGAGCATTTGCCGTTCGCCGAAGTGCCGATCAAGCTGTATTTGCGCAAACGCCAACAGGGCGACAAGCTCGCCGAAATCGACAGGGACACCGAGGACGAGGCGAGCACTTCCGAGGCCGACGCGACATCGTCCGATACGGCCGACTCGACGGCAAGCACGTAGTGGTGCGACCGCCGCCGTGTCGCCAGTGCAAGGACAGGACACGGGCACCGCCGGTGGAAACCTGTGGACCGAAGGTCCAAGAAACTCGCTTTGGCAAGCCTTCGGCCTACGAAACGCGATCTGGCCAGTTCTCAGGCCGCGGTGGCCGGCTCCCGCAGAGTCGGGGACGATCTGCGCACATTGGACCACAACTGTCGCGTCGCCGCAAAGTAGCTGGGAAAGACCGTCCGGCGATACGGCGAATCGGCCGGAAGCTTTTCCATCAAGCGGCGATGGGCCTTGCCCAGGTTGTGAAACGGAATCCCGGGAAACAGATGGTGCAGCGCGTGATAGCGCAACCCCAGGGGAAAGAAAAGCTCGGTCCAAAACCAATGGCCGGTAATGTTAATCGAATCGGTCAATTGCTGGGCATGGCTCATCGGCCCGCCCGTGTTTTCATACCGGTGGGCCACCAGGTTGCGAATGTAATTGAGCAGCATGGCGAAGACGGCCAGGCAATACATCTGCGCCAGCCGGGTCCAGGGATGGAGTCCCACCAGCACGACCGCGAACATTCCCGCCACGCGCAGCGAACAGGCGATTTCCAACGCGGCCCACGCCTTGCGCGGCGCGGTGGGCGAAATCGTCAGCCGATGACGGAAGTTGATCACGTAGGACGACGTGTGCTCCAGCGCCCAATTGCGCCACCGCGGGTGCAAAAACGAGATCGGGCTCAGCAGCAGCCGCAGCGCGATATACCCAGGCAGGAATGGCACCTGGGCGAAGAAAAAGAAAATGTCTCGCATCGCCCCCGCGCCCAGCGGCAGATACTCGCCGTCTCGAACCGTGCCGTAATGGTGGCTGTTGTGGTGATCGATGTGGTTCTCATAAAAGTGCGACGGCATGACAAACGGAATGCCGCACAACAAGTTCCACGCCACGCGGAAGCCGAGCATCTGGCCGGCGCGCATGTGCGTAATCTCGTGTACGTAACTGCCGGCCCGAAACAGCGCGAACCCGCAGATCGTGAAACTGATCAATTGCTGGGCGGAGAACAGCGGCGCGCGAAGGTAAGCGGCCGCCGTCGAGTAACACACGACTAGCGTGAGGAGCAGATCGGTCCAGTAGATCGCCGGCCGATGAACGAACAAGTCCGCGACGAGCGCGCGGGCGTCGTGGATGGCGATCGAGGCCCCGGCGGAGTTGTGCTGCCTGAGGGCCGGTTCCTTGTGCGCGATACTCATCAAGACATCCCCAGGTTGGGTCCGGCGCGGACACGTGCGCGGGTCGGTTTTGAGCAAAAAGTGAGCCAGATTGGACAGGTATCGGCCAGTCCACGGGGTGGGGTTTAGATTTAACGGTGCGGGTCTTGGCGGGCTCGGGGCGAGCTATACCGCCGGCTGCTTCCAACGGGACCATGGTCCCTTGTGAGGTCACGCCGAGCGGGCTATCATCGGTGGTTTAAGTTGTTGGTACATCACCGATTTCAATTCGACGGCGGGCTTTCCCAAGGCTCGATTTTTGCAATGCGGCATGTCCTGTCGGCAGTGGTGCAAAACGTTCCAGGCGTCCTGGCCCATATATCGGGAATGCTAGCGTCGCGCGGCTACAACATTGACAGCCTGGCCGTCGGCGAAACCGAGAACCCCGATCTGTCGCGCATGACGTTTGTCCTGGTGGGCGACGACAACGTCTTGGAGCAGGTCCGCAAGCAGCTCGAAAAGGTCGTCACCGTCGTGAGGGTGGTGGACATCAGCTCCCAGGACTTTGTGGAGCGCGACCTGATGTTGATCAAAGTCCAGGCCTCGGTCGGAGGCCGGCGCAGCGAGATCCGCGAACTGGCCGAAATCTTCCGCGGCCGCATCGTCGATGTCGGCACGGACCAGGTCATTGTGGAAATCTCGGGCCAGGAACACAAAATCGAATCATTCATCGACCTGATGCGTCCCTTCGGGATCGTCGAACTCGTGCGCACCGGCCGCATTGCCATGGTTCGCGGTCCGCGGCGCAGCGCCGAATCGGTGGTCGAAGCCAAATAACCTCGTGCCGCGCCAAGCGCCGCCGCGCCGCGGCCAAACCGCGGCCCGCCGCGACGGACGTTCGTGTTCAACTTCCAGGAGCTTTTGCGATGACCAAGATGTACTATGAAAAAGACGCCGACTTGTCCCTGCTCAAGGACAAGACGATTGCCATTCTCGGCTACGGCTCGCAGGGCCACGCCCATGCCTTGAACTTGCGCGATAGCGGTTGCAAGGTAATCGTCGGCCAGCGCCCGGGCAGCGCGAATTATGACCTGGCCAAGAGCCACGGGTTCGAGCCGGTCTCGGCCGAAGAAGCGACCAAGCAAGGCGACCTGGTCAACATCCTGTTGCCCGACGAGGTACAGGGCGACGTCTACCGGCAATCCATCCGCGGAAACCTGAAGCCGGGCAACATCCTGATGTGCTCGCACGGCTTCAACGTTCATTTCGGCCAGGTCGAAGCGCCCCCGGGCGTCGACACCGTGCTGGTTGCCCCCAAGGGCCCCGGCCACCTCGTGCGCAGCGAGTTCGAAAAAGGGGGCGGCGTGCCCTGCCTGATCGCGCTCAACCCGGGCGCCAGCGAGACCTCGCGGGCCTTGGGCCTGGCCTATGCCAAGGGCATCGGCGGCTGCCGCGCCGGAGTGATCGAGACGACGTTTGCCGAAGAGACCGAAACCGATCTGTTCGGCGAACAGGTCGTGCTCTGCGGCGGAGTCAGCGCCCTGGTCAAGGCCGGCTTCGAGACGTTGGTTGAAGCCGGCTATCAGCCCGAGATGGCCTACTTCGAGTGCATGCACGAATTGAAGCTGATCGTCGACTTGTTCTACCAGGGCGGTCTCAATTACATGCGCTACAGCGTGTCAAACACGGCCGAGTTCGGCGACTACACGCGCGGGCCGCGGATCGTTACCGAGGAAACGCGCAAGGAGATGAAGCGAATTCTGGAAGAGATTCAAACCGGCAAGTTCGCGCGCGAATGGATCCTGGAGAACCGGGCCAATGCCCCGGCGTTCAAGGCCATGCGCCGCCGCGAGCGCAGCCATCCGATCGAAGAAGTAGGTCGCAAACTGCGCCGGCTCATGTCGTGGATCAAGGCCAAGGAAGTGTAACGGCCTGGGACAAAACCACTGGGGACTGTCCCCCTCGGCCGCAAGTTTTGTCCCCAGTCTCTAAGCCGCGAGGACACCCGATGCCCGCCGACACCGAAGCTCGAGAACTATTTACGGCCCTGCAACCCGGCGACCGTGTTGAACTTGTCCACGAGGTGAAGGTTGGCTCGTCCAAGACGTGGACGACCAAGACCACAGGCACGGTGGTCAATACCGAGCGTCGTCGCCAGGGTCTGCACGTTCGCCGCAATTTCGACGACAAGGTGTTCGCCGACACGATCGTGCTCAAGCGCGACGACGGCGAATTGACCTCCGTCACGATGGACGAATTCACCGAGCTGCGGCGGCTTGAAAAAGAGCACGGCGACAAGACCCGCGCTTGACTTCACGGCTGGCGGACGAGAGAAGCTGCTGACGTCGCTCGCGCGCCCCGTCCGCTTAACGCAAATTCACCTTTCCAGCGCTGCTGGTGTCTATAATAAGCCGTAAGTAGCCGCGATTGGCTACTGCGGGCCTCGATCGATTTGCGCCAGACATGACGAATTCCGGCAAAGACGCCGCGCACGTTTTGCACACTCGCCACCAGCGGGCGTTTCAGGAAAATCGTTTTGTCTATCCGGTGCTCAGCCGTCGCTCCGGCGGGATATCGTTGGGCGTCAATTTGAATCCCGACAAGATTTGCAACTTTGATTGCATTTATTGTCAGGTCGACCGCACCAGCCAGAGTGAAACGCGGTTCGTCGAGACCCAGGCCTTGCTCACAGAGCTCGAGGCCATGCTGGGCGCGATCGTGTCCGGCGAACTGTATCAATCGCCCGAGTTCGCGCAAACGCCTCGGCACTTGCGCCGGCTCAACGATATCGCGTTTAGCGGCGACGGCGAGCCCACGACGTATCGCAACTTCGACGAGATCATGGCCGCGTGCGCCGCCGTGAAGGATCGCCTGGGACTCGGCGACGTGAAAATGGTGCTGATTACCAACGCCAGCATGTTCCATCGCGAGCACGTTCGCCGCGGACTGGCAATTCTGGACGCCCACCAGGGCGAGATTTGGGCCAAGCTCGAAGCCGGCACGGAAGCGTATTACCAAGTGGTCGAACGCACGCCCATCCCCTTCCGCCAGATCCTGGACAACATTACCGAGGCGGCCCGCGCGAGGCCGCTGGTGATCCAGGCATTATTCATGCGCATCGACGGCAAACCGCCCTCGAGCGCGGAGCTGGCCGCGTTTTGCGATCGGCTCAATGAGATTACCGTCGCGGGCGGCAAGCTGAAGCTGATTCAAATCTACACGGTCGCGCGCCGGCCGGCGGAAAGTTTTGTCGCGCCCCTCTCGGACGCCGAAGTCGACGCGATCGTCGCGCTGGTGAAGGATCGCACGGGGCTGCCAACCGCCGCCTTCTACGGCGCAGGCGACCAACCCCCAACCCCCAATCCCTAAACCCCGACCCCTCCTCCCGCCTCACTCTGGCAGCGGCTTTCCCTTGGTTTCCGGCGCAAAGGGCAGCACGAACAGTCCGATCAGAAAGATGCCGCACATCGTGACTCCGGCATAGCGCATCGGTTCGGGCGTATCGCTGTAGACATATTTGGTGAGCAAGCCAAGTGCCGAGGGACCGAGTGCGGCGACGAACCGCCCGACGTTGTAGCAGAAAGAGGTGCCGGTGCTGCGCAGCCGGGTAGGAAACAGTTCGGGAAAGTAGATCGCGTACCCGCCGAACAGCGCCAATTGGCAAAATCCCATGATCGGCACCATCCAGAAGATCTCGGTGAAGTTGTCCAAGTACGAGAACACGACGCCCGTGCTCAGCGTCGCCAGCACGAACGCGATGGCGAAGGCCGGCTTGCGGCCGATGTGCGGCGTAATGCGGCTATAAGCCCAGATGCCGAGGAACCCGCCCATGTTTTGCACAATCGACGTGATGCCAGTCCAGAACGCCAGGTTGGCGCTGATGTCGACGGGGCTCATGCCTTCGGCTTCGAACCGCTTGCGCAATACCGAGGAAATCAGGTCGTAGCTGAAGAATCCGATACCCCACAGACCCACCACGCCGGCGAATGCCAGCAGCACGCCCACGATCGCATTGTGGCGCCAGCGCGGATCGCTAAACAACTCGGCATAGGACCCCAGTTGCTTGTGCATTCCCTCGCTGGCCACAGCGGTTTGCCATCGCTCGGGCTCCTTGAGTCGGCGGCGAATGAGCACCGCCAAGAGTGCGGGCACGGTGCCTACGACGAACATCACGCGCCAGGCATTGTCGATCAGGCCGGCTTGCGCCGCCGCGCCCAGGCCCATATTGATCACCGCAGCGGAAATGTTGCCCACCGCGCTCAGGGCTTGCAGCAATCCCAGGGCATAGGGCCGGGCATGGTCGGGCATGACTTCGGCCACCAGGGCTACGCCCACTGCAAATTCGCCCCCGACGCCCAGGCCGGTCAAGAAGCGATAAAACGCGAAGTCCCAGAAGCCCACCGATAGCGCGCTAAAGCCAGTGAAGAACGAGTAGATCAAGATCGTCCACAGCATCGTTTTCGCTCGGCCGATCCGATCGCCCAATACGCCGAACGCCAATCCGCCGGTGGCCCAGCCAATCAGAAAGATCGAGGTCGCATAGCCGGCGTACTCATTGACGAGCTGATCGTTGGCGGCTCTCTGTTCGGGCGAAAGCGATTCGCCGGGGGCTTGCTCGGGCAACACCAACTCGATCATCGCCGGACGCCGGGCCAGGGCGAACAACTGCTGATCCATGGTGTCGAACAGCCAACCCAGCGCGGCCACGATCAGCACAAACCAGTGGTAGCGTGTCAGCTCGTGATACCATCGATAGGAAGCGGCATTCATGCGGACGGTCTTTCGACTTCCTGGGGCTCGATTCAGCGCGACCTGCAACCGGCGCGAGGCGTGGGGCAAAGGCTAAAGACGACCATCGTAACCGAGCGCCAGGCCGATTGCGACCCGGGCGGTGCGCTGTGCGCTCCCACGTTGCTCCACGTCGTGCTCGGCCTGACGCACCTCAAGGTTGCTGCCAGTCTTCGGATGGCAAGAGCGACGAAAATCCGACGGTGATGCGGTCGAAGGACCCATGAAAGACATGTACGATTCCGGTCCGCCGGCCGTGTGAATGTTGATCTCGCACGACGGCGATCACAGCCGTGAGGGATCTCGTCGTCAGCTAGCCAACTCCCCCTGATGGTTTAGCAAGGCAGCCCTCAAGATAATTTATTGGTCTCCCTCTGGAGAAAATGCTTGACAGACGGCCCGACTTTTCTTACCGTGGTTAATGCGCGCATGTTTGTTGCAGCGCCCCGGTTTTGTTACCGCCAGCTAATGACCTTCAATTGAGAGTCTCCGCCCGCCCTGTCGTGCACAGTTGCGCGTATTGGGCTTTCTAGGGCTCACTTCTCTCGCGGCTCTCAAGCTTCTCATTGCGTACTTGCTCGTTTCGCGCCGTGTCTTGCGCTTGCTGAGCGTTTGCGCGGTTGCACTTCGGAACTCAGAGGCACACTTCCACATGCACCGACTAAAGAATCGAATCCGACCGCCAACATCCGGCAAGAGCTCGTCGCTCGGGCTGGCGATTTTCGCCTGGCTGGCGACGTCGGCGGCCGCGTTTGGCGTTGATGTTCAAGGCGTCCAGCCCATCGCGTTCGATCAGCCGCGGGTCTTCGGCGCGCTGCTGCCGGCCGGAGGTACGACGCCGTATACGGGCCTGGATATTTTTGGCGACCCGTCGTTCACGATACAAGCGTTTCTCGATACCGGCTCCAGCGGCATTATTATTGATCCGCGAACAGCCAGCGCATTGGGCGTGCCGGTAACGTTGGGCGTGTCCTACACCGACGTGGCCATAGGCGGGGGCACTACGTTTGCGGTTTCGCCTCCCTTGGACGTGCGTGTTGCAAATTCGACCGAGACCGACCTCGATCGAACGTCGACGCTGACCACGGTTTACAAACAGGCCTTCCCTTCCCTACGAGCCCAGGTCGGCCCGACCAACATTTCGCCCGACCCGCTCTCCGATCCGCTCGACATCTTCGGCATGCCCGCCATGATGGGCAAGACCGTGGTCATGGATCCCAAGCCCCTCAACACGGGCGACATCTTCTCGCTCGATTTGATGCACACCTACATCTATAACCCGGGCACGCCGTTCAACCCGCTTACCGCGGACACGAACCCCGGCATTCCCAGTACGAGTCATCACGTTTCGCTGAGCTACGCGAACTTCGACCAGTTCACGTCGACCACTCCCGCGGGCGCCACGCCTCCCACGACCAACCACAATCCGTTTATTGGTCCGAACCCGCTGAACCAGTTGCAACAAAGCCCTCCGACGGACAATACGCCGTCGGTGAGCGTCGACTTCGGCGGATTGCAAACCAGCGGCAGCTTCTTGCTGGACACCGGAGCGGTCACTTCGTTCCTTTCGACGAAGTTGGCGGCCAGCTTGCACGTGCGTTATGTCGACGGCACGTTTGGCACCGACAATCCGCAGCTTGAATCGTTTGATCCGGCCCACCCCGGCGACCCCGGCACGCTGCTGGACCATCAGTTCATCTTTCCCATTCAAGGCATCGGCGGGACGGCCTTGCTGGCGGGATTTTTTTTGGACCACATGATTCTGCACACGCAGGAGGGCGGACCCAGCGACGCCGATCCTAACAATATTCGCTTCGTCGGGGCGCCGGTGCTGGTTGTCGACGTCGAGTTGCCAGACCCCGGCGGGGGCTTGCCTCTAACACTCGACGGCATTTTCGGCATGAATTTCACCGTCGCCAGCGCTTTTGTGACCCCCGACTTGAACATCGGAGAAACCGCGATTGGGGCGTTCAATTGGATTACGTTCGACGAGCCCAGCGGAGTGCTCGGCTTGGATATGGGAATCGGAGTGCCGGAGCCGGGGTCGATGGCGCTGGCCACCAGCGGCCTCGTGGCGTTGGTCGGCTACGCTTTGTTCCATCGCCGCTCGCCGCGGCGCGTGCGGGGTTAGATGGCGCGCGGCGAGCGCAGTTGGTCGCAAATACTCTGGGCGGCGCACTGCCCGCTGTGAATGCAGTTGGGAATTCCCACGCCGTGATAGGCGTTGCCCGCCAGGGCCAGGTTCGGCCATCGGGCCACCTCGCTCTCGATGTCGGCCACCAGCTCGCAGTGCCCCAGGTGGTACTGCGGCATGGAGCGCGGCCAGCGGGCGATGTCGCACAACACGGGTAAGCCGCGCGTGCCCAACAGCGACTGTAACTCGTCGGCGGCCAGCGTTTGCAAGTCGCCGTCGGACAGCTCGGTCAATTCGCTTTGAGTTGCCCCACCAATGAACACGCGCACCAGCACCATGTCAGCCGGAGCGCGGCCGCCGAACTTCACGCTCGAAAAGCTGCCGGCAAGAATCCGCCGATTTTCGATCGCGGGCACGACGAAGCCAAACCCATCCAGCGCGTGCGCCACCTGGTCACGGCGAAACGCCAGCGTGACAATGGCCGTGCCGGCATAGGCGATACGGCCCAAATCGCCGGCCAAGGCACGATCTATCCCTTCCAGCAAGCGCGCGGCGCAGGGAGCGCCCAACGCGATGATCACCGCCGCGCATTCCAAGGTCGCGCGATCGGCGCTCGACGTCCCCAGTTGCACGGTCCACCCGCCGTGCGGGCCGGCGGCGATTTTTTCGACCGGGCTGTTCAATCGCACGCAGCCCGGGGGCAACTTCGATGCGATCGCTTGCACGAGGCTCGACAATCCGTCGCGCGGCGTGACAAACAATCCATAGCGGGCGCCGCTGCCCGAGTCGGACCCTTCGACGCCGTCGGCCCCTCGCCGCCGCGCCGCGCGAATCAAGCTGCCAAAGCGGCGCTCCATTTCGACGAATCGCGGCAGCGTGGCCCGCAAGCTGAGTTTTTCCGGATCGGCCGTATAAATTCCACCGACCAGCGGTTGCACGATGCGCTCGAACGTTTCCTGGCCGAACCGGCGGCGCGCGAACGAGGCCAGGCTTTCGTCGGCCTGGCTCTTGCGGCGCGGAACGAAATACTCGCCCAGCAGTCGCAGTTTGCCCCAGGGGCTGAGGATGGGCGTCGTCATCAAGGGCCAGATGCGCGAGGGGGCCATGAGCATGAATCCCGGCGGCACCCGCTCCAAGCGGCCCCGATGCACAACCATGGCGTTGCGTTGCCGGCTGGTCGTGGGAATCAATTGATCGGCCAGTCCGACCCGCGCGCACAGGTCCACCGCCCAGGGCACGTTGGTGATGAAGTTATCGGCGCTGCGCTCGATCAGGAACCCGTCGCGCTTGACCGTGTCGAGCACGCCTCCGAGCCGGCCTTGTGCTTCGAGCAGCACCACCTCCAGCGCCGGGTCGAGTTCCACGAGCCGATGCGCCGCCGCCAGGCCGGTAATGCCGCCGCCGATGACCGCGACCCGTTTTCGACCGTCGCTAGCGTGATTCACTGAAAAGTTTCATGGCCAGGAAGCTTCGAGCGGATTATCATTGTTTATCGTATCACGCTGCCAGGGCGCGGCGAAAGCCACGCGGAGGGCCGCCGGCGCCTGGTTGGCGGCGACATCGCGGCCGGTGAGATTCTCGCCGCCATCTCCGCCGACTTGCCGCCTGGGCAACGATTTGACGCGGGCGGGCGGTCCTATCCATAATAGGCCCTTGATCGGACAGGCTATTCGTTTCTACCCGTTTCGCAGAGGTCAGCGATGAATCAACGACGAACACGATGGGTCGTTCTGGGCGCCGTGGCGGTCGCACTTGTCGGCAAAATGCCTTCAGCCCGGGCGATGCCTCCTTTCTTCAAGGAGTTTCAGGCCAAGTACGTGAAGGCCGACTCGGCGGACGAAAAAGACAAAGCGTTCGCGACGCTGGTAACGGCTACGGCCAAATGCAACGTGTGCCACGTCGTCGGCCCTGACAAGAAGGTCCGCAATGCCTACGGCAAGCAGTTGAGCACGCTATTGAAGAAAGAAAACTTCAAGGCAGAGCGCCTGAAGGATGAACCCGACAAAGTCAAGGCCGAGATCACGGCCGCGCTCGAGGCCGTGGCGGCCATGAAGTCGGGCGACGACAAATCGTCGACCTTCGGCGAACTGATCGCCAGCGGCAAGTTGCCCGGCGGCGATGTCAAGCCGGCCGAAACGGCCCAAGCGTCTACGCCAGCGCCCGCACCGGCCCCGGCTCCCGGCGCGCCGGCGCCCGCGCCTGCGAGCCCTCCCTCACCGGCCGTGCAAGAGGCGATCGCCCAGATTCAAAAGATCGGCGGGACGGTGATGGCGCTGGCCATGAACGACGATTCGCTAGTCGTCGATTTTCACCTGGGCGGCACGGCGCTGACCGACGAGGGACTGGTCCATGTCAAAGCGCTGCCTAAAGTCGTGCAACTGGATTTGAAGGATACCCAGATCACCGACGCGGGACTGGCGAATCTGGCCGGCATAGTCACGCTCAACCGCTTGCACCTGGAGAAAACCAAGGTCACCGACGCGGGCCTTGCCCACCTCAAGGATCTGGCGAACCTCGAATACTTGAACCTCTATGGCACCGCCGTGACGGATGCCGGGTTGGAGCACCTGAAGGGGCTCAAGAACCTCAAAAAGCTGTACCTCTGGCAGTCGCAAGCCACCGACGCCGGCATCGCCAAGCTGAAAGAGGCCTTGCCCGCTGTCGCCGTGTCCAAGTAGCGGCAACGCATCGGGGAATATTGATTATTTGGGCGATTTTGCCTACATTGGTGGGCTGAGTCGCTCCCCGCCCCTGCCTTCCTCATTCCTGCCTGCCCAATGTTGCGCGCCCTCGATTACCGAGCGTTCGTGTGTCTGACCGCGCTTGTGGCGGCGGCCCAGCCGGGACGGGCCCAATCGCTGCCGGAGCCTGTCGAGCCCACGGCCCCGACCGCTACCGTTGTGGCGGGCGACGTGAACTTTGAGCTGGACGTGTTGCCGGTGCTTTCCGCGGCCGGCTGCAACGCGGGGGCGTGTCACGGCAAATCGCGTGGCCAGAACGGATTTCAGCTCTCGCTGTTGGGCTTCGACCCCGACTTCGATTTCGCGACGATTACCCAAGAGGCGCACGGCCGCCGCGTGTTTCCGGCCGCGCCCGACAATAGCCTGCTATTGCGCAAGGCTTCGCTGCGATTACCGCACGGCGGTGGCGAGCGTCTGAAGTTCCACGGCGAAGAGTACGAAACGGTGCGCCGCTGGATCGCCGCGGGCATGCCGCGGCAATCGGCCGGCGCGCCGACGCTCGCGCGCATCCGCCTGGAACCGCCCGAGCACGTTATGTCCCGCGGCGACAGCGAGCAACTGCGCGTGCTGGCCCACTATTCCGACGGTTCGATTCGCGACGTCGCCGGACTGAGCGATTTTCAATCCAACGAGGCGGCGGTCGTCTCAGTCGAGCGCGGGCTGGTCAAGGCCCTGGCGGCCAGCGGCGAAGCAACGCTCATGGTCCGCTACATGAACAAGATCGCGACGTGGAACACGGTGATTCCGCAGTCCAGCGCGGTCGACGGCCAGGCGTATGCGAAGCTGCCGCGCAACAACTTCATCGACGGCCACGTGTGGGACAAGCTCGAGCGTCTCGGCATTCTGCCCAGCGAAGCGGCCTCGGACAGCACGTTTTTGCGCAGGGCATATCTGGACGTGATCGGCCGCTTGCCCACGCCCGACGAATCGCGAACGTTTCTGGCAAGCACCGCGCCGTCGAAGCGCGAAGAGCTGGTCGACGCGTTGCTCGATCGTCCGGAGTACGCCGACTATTGGGCCAACAAGTGGGCCGATTTGCTGCGCCCCAATCCGTACCGGGTTGGCATCAAGCCCACCCTGGCCTTCGACGCCTGGATTCGCGACGCGTTTCGCAGAAACCTGCCGTACGACCGGTTCGTGCGCGAGCTGGTGACTGCCCAAGGCAGCACCTGGCGCAACGGCGCCGCGACGTTGTTTCGCGATCGCCGCACGCCCGACGAAATCACGCCGATCGTCAGCCAGCTCTTCCTGGGGATCCGGCTGGAATGCGCCAAGTGCCATCACCATCCCTTCGAGGTTTGGAGCCAGGACGATTTTTACAGCCTGGCCGCGTACTTCGCCCGCGTGACGCACAAGGGCGAAGGTATTTCGCCGCCGATTTCGGGCGGCGAGGAGATCGTATTCGTGGCCGACAGCGGATCGGTGACGCATCCCATCACGCGGCAAGTGCTGGAACCGCGGCCGCTGTTCGGCACGGCCCGGCGGATCGAGCCCGGCGAAGATCCGCGCGAGGCGTTGGCCGATTGGATCGTGTCACCCCAGAACCCTTACTTCGCTCAGGTGGGGGTCAATCGCGTATGGGCCGACTTGATGGGCCGCGGGCTGGTCGACCCGGTCGACGATCTGCGGGCCACGAATCCGCCGAGCAATCCGGTGCTGCTGGCGGCGTTGGCCGATGATTTTCGCGCCGGCGGATGGGACCTGAAGAAGTTGATTCGCGGCATCATCACCTCGCAGGCCTACGCGCTCTCGTCGAGTCCCAACGAGCGCAACGTGGGGGACACGCGCAATTATGCGCGCCATTATCGACAGCGATTGCGCGCCGAGGTGCTGCTGGACGCGGTCTGCGACGTGACCGGCATTGCCGAAGAATTGGCCGGCATGCCCAACGACTCGCGTAGCATGGAGATTTGGACGCATCGCGTCAGCTCGCTGTTCTTGGATGCTTTTGGCCGGCCGGACGCCAACCAGGATCCGCCCTACGAACGAGTGTCCGACGCCACCGTGGTGCAGGCCTTGCATTTGATGAATTCGCCCAACCTGCATCGCAAGGTAACCCATGACGACGGCCGGGCGGCCAAGCTCGCGGCCAGCGACAAGTCGCCGGCCCAAATCGTCGAGGAGCTGTACCTGGCTATCTACAATCGCTTTCCCTCGGACGACGAGCGGCAGGCCGTGGTCAAAGTATTTGACGAGAGTCCCAATCGTCGACAGGCCGCCGAAGACCTGATGTGGGCGCTAATGAACACCCCTGAATTTGTCTTCAAGGATTAAGGACGTCGGTCATGGCGATCAACACGAATTGTGAAGGAATGACGCGCCGCGATTGCCTGCAACTGGGGCTGGGCATCTTGGCCGGAGGCAGTTTTGTCGATCTGCTGCGGCTCCGCGCGCACGCTGCCGAGACGCCCGGCGCGGCCGCGCGGCGGCCGGCCAGTTGCATATTGATCTGGATGGACGGCGGGCCGACCCATTTCGAGACCTTCGATCCCAAGCCCGATGCCCCGGCCGAGATCCGCGGCCAGTTCCAGCCGATCAAGACCAAGATACCCGGCGTCTATTTTTCCGAGCACATGAGGCGGCTGGCCGCCATCTCCGACAAGATCGCGGTGATCCGCTCGGTGTGTCACAACCAGGGCAACCACGGAGCGGGCAACCACTACATGATGACCGGCGCCCCGCCGCGGATGCCGGTCGGATGCGGCGCGTTCGTCAGCTTTCATCCCAGCATGGGCTCGGTCGCGGCCTTCGAGCGCCGCGCGCCCGAGGGACTGCCGGCTTACTTTTCGATGCCCAGCATGTCGCGTTCGGGCGGCCCGAATTTTTTGGGCGCGAAGTACGCGCCGTTTGTCGTGGCCGACGATCCCAGCCACAAGGAGTTCCGCGTGCGCGACGTGGCCTTGCCCCAGGGGCTGTCGGACGACCGCTTTCACACGCGCCGCGATCTGCGGCACCTGGTCGATCGTTTCCAGCGAGTGACCGACGCCAGGGCCGCCGATCCGGTCAACGCCCTGGATGAGTACTATCGTCAGGGTTACAACCTGATGACCAGCGTCGCCGCGCAGAAGGCATTCGACATTCACAGCGAGCCCGAGCAAGTGCGCGACGCCTACGGCCGCAACGCCTTCGGTCAGCGGGCGCTGTTGGCGCGCCGCCTGGTGGAAGCGGGCGTGCCGTTCGTCACGCTTTACGACGGCGGCTGGGACCACCATTCGGAAATCTTCACAGGGCTGCCCAAGAAACTGCCGCCATTCGAAAACGCGATCGCCACGTTGATCGAAGATCTCGAGGCCCGCGGCCTGCTGGATACCACGCTGGTCGTGGCGCTCGGCGAATTCGGCCGCACGCCCAAGATCTCGCAGTTGGCCGACCGCAGCTCACCGGGCCGCGATCACTGGGCCAATGCCATGTCGATTTTGTTCGCCGGCGCCGGCACGCCCGGCGGTCAAGTCGTGGGCGCCACCGACCGCAATGGCGCCGCGGCCTGCCAGCGCATTTTGTCGCCCGAGAATTTTGTCTCCACGGTTTATCGCAAGCTGGGCATTGATCCCGGCAAGATCTATCAAACGCCACAGGGCCGCCCGGCCCACCTGGTGAGCGATCCGACGCCAATTTCGGAATTGATGGG
>JBGQHN010000061.1:0-16567 GCA_041497975.1 Planctomycetia bacterium
ATTCGGCGTCTTGGTGTCCGGGTTGGGATGCCGTAGGCAGTCGTTGACCGTCGGCGTCGGCCACCCCGCGAATGTCGCTACCTGTCCGAGGGTCAGACCGAAGCCGTTGTTCCCGTACTTCTCGCGGTACTTCTCCCGCCGCGCCAGCGTGTACATGGCCCACCACTGGCCGTCGGCCAGCGACGAGTCGCCGGCACGCTCCAGCAGCTCGTTGGGAAAGATGTCGGGTTCGACAGGTAAAATCGGCATCAGCAAGCACTTTAGCGAGGTTCTGGCTAAGAGCCAACGGACAAAACCGATGGGGACTGTCCCGATTTTGCGGAGTCGTCGCAGCAAAATGGGACTGTCCCCCTCTGCTTTCGGTTTTGTCCGTTGGCTCTATGTCTGTTCTGGGAACCGTGGTGTGCGATCGCGCCGCGTCTCCAATCGCTCAAGGCGCGCACTCCGTTCTCATGGGTGACAAGGGTCCCCAGTTTTCGACTCGTTTATCTCCGCCTTGATAGGCACTCGTACGAACACTTTCGCCTTGGCGACGGAAGTCCTCGCCCTGCAGGCGGCAGCGAAAGGAATCGATCGAAACCTTAAGTTTATCAGATCGATTTGTGGCGGTCTGCTGGGCGGCAGTCAAATTGCCATGAGCCCGGCATTTTCTCGAATGACCGGTGAGTTTGCAAATCAAATGCCCAACGCGATTAGCGGCTCGCCAGATGCGGGTTGTGCCGATCAGCATGACTTTGACGCTCGCTCAGACGGCAGGCTCCGATGCGCGCGGCAACTCGCCCTGCAGCGCGCGTAGCGGCCTTGCCACACCCACGTCCTGTTTTTTCATCTTGCTCAACACCTCGCGCGAATCAGCCTCCGCCGAATCGCCCGCGCCGCCGCTGCGATTCTCCCAAGAAATTCGTTGCTTCGACGGGCCTTTATTGCCCCAACGCGAAGCCAGTCGATCCCCCTATTGGAAGGGGCACGATCGGCCGGTGGCCGGCCGTCCCGCTCGGGCCTATGATACAAGGTTTCGCCCACAAGAATTCTGAGGTCCTTGTGACGGCCCGTCTGATTACGCTCCGCGGCGTCGCGGTTCACAACCTGAAGCATATCGACCTCGACATCCCACATCGCCGGCTGGTCGTTCTGTGCGGCTTGAGCGGCAGCGGGAAGACAAGCCTGGCGTTGGACACGCTCTACGCCGAGGGTCAGCGGCGATACATTGACAGCTTTTCGGCCTACACGCGACAGTTTCTGGAACGCTTAGAAAAGCCGGCCGCGGAGCGGATCGAGGGCATCCCTCCGGCGATCGCCGTCACGCACAAGAACGCCAGCCGCTCCAGCCGATCGACGGTGGGCACGACCACCGAAACCAGCGATTACCTGCGCTTGCTGTTTGCCAAGATCGGCCACGTGTTCTGCTGGCAATGTGGCGACGAAGTCCGCCGGCACACTCCGCAAAGCGTCGCCGAGGAATTGGCCCGTCTGAGCGAGGGCACTCGCTACCTGGTCTCCTTCGCCGTCCAGCCGGCCGCCGGCCAACAACGCGGACTGTGGCCAGCGTTTCAAGAAGAAGGTTTCATTCGCGCAATTGTCGGAGAACGGCTGGTGAACCTGGCCGATGAACCATGGTCCGAAGCGCTCGAAGCCAGTTCGTCGGCCGGGGTGTTCGTGGTCGTCGATCGGCTGACTGCCGGCGCCGTCAGCAATGAGCGGCTGCGCGACTCGTTGGAAACGGCGTTTACAAAGGGACGTGGCCGGGCGCAGGTCTTTATCGATATGCGCCCCGGCGCTTCGGCCGCCGCCGTGCTGGCCGGAACTACCTTTCGGCTGGACGGCGAGGATTGGCGACAGCTCGCGTTCAGCACCGAATTTCGTTGCGAGCGCTGCGGCTTCGATTATCCGTTGCCGGAGCCGAGACTGTACAGCTTCAACAGTCCCCTGGGCGCTTGTCCGGAATGCGAAGGATTCGGAAACGTCATCGATCTCGACATGGACTTGATCGTGCCCGACCCGGCCAAGAGCCTCAAGGACGGAGCGATCGCGCCTTGGAACACGCCGGCTTATGCTCACGAGCTGGAAGAATTGCTCGCATTGGCGGGCGACTACGGCCTTGGCGTTGACGTGCCATATCGCGAGCTGAGCGAAGACGAGCGACGCTTGATCGTCGAGGGAGTGCCCGAGCGGAATTTCGGCGGGCTCAAGGGCTTTTTCGCATGGCTGGAGCGGCGCAAATACAAGATGCACCTGCGGGTGTTTCTCAGCCGCTGGCGCAGTTACCGCCCGTGCCCCGCTTGCGGCGGAGCGCGATTGCGCCGCGAGGCGCTGGCCAGTCGCATCGGAGGCAAGAATATCGCCGAAATCTCGGCGATGAAGATCCAGGACGCGCTCAAGTTTTTCCGCGGGCTGGAACTGCCAGACTGGGAGCGGCAGGTCGCACGGATCATGCTGGACCAGGCGCAAGCCCGGCTGAAATACCTGGTCGACGTCGGCTTGGGATATCTGACGATGGACCGCGTGTTGCGCACCCTGAGCGGCGGCGAAGCCCAGCGCGTGGCGCTGACCAGTGCCCTGGGATCGAGCCTGGTGAACATGCTGTACGTGCTCGACGAGCCTTCGGTGGGCTTGCATCCGCGCGACATCGACCGCTTGATCGGCGCGATCGGATCGCTGCGCGATCGAGGCAATTCGGTCGTGGTCGTGGAGCATGAGGAGGCGATGATCCGCTCGGCGGACCAGGTGATTGAAATCGGCCCCGGAGCCGGCGAACGCGGCGGCGAAGTCGTGTTTCAAGGCACGCCCGAGGAGTTGCTGACCAGCCCTCGCAGCATCACCGGCGATTTTCTTTCCGGGCGCCGCGGTATTGCCCCGGTGGTCAAGCGCCGCGTGCCCAACCACGGCTGGATCCGCCTGGCCGGCGCGCGCGGCAACAACCTGCAAAACATCACCGTCGAATTCCCGCTGGGCCTGTTGTGCCTGGTGACCGGAGTCAGCGGATCGGGCAAGAGCACGCTGGTGCAGGACACGCTGTATCCGGCGTTGTGCCGCCGCATGCGCAAAGACGCGGCCAAGCCCTACGAGTACGACGACGTGTATGGCGACGGGCAATTGGACGACGTGATCCTGGTGGACCAAAGTCCGATCGGCCGCTCGCCGCGCTCGAACCCGGTCACCTACATCAAGGCCTTCGATGAAATCCGCTCGGTGTTCGCCGAAACCGTCGAGGCCCGCACGCGCAACTACGACGCGGCGCATTTCAGTTTCAACATCGACGGCGGACGGTGCAGCGCGTGTCAGGGAGACGGATTCATCGCGATCGACATGCAGTTTCTGGCCGACGTGTTCATGAAGTGCGGCCAATGCGGCGGCCGGCGATACCGCAAGGAGATCTTGGACGTCAAGTATCGCGGCCGCAATATCGCCGAAGTGCTGGACATGACCGTCCGCGAGGCATTCACGTTCTTTCGCGGGCAAACGAAAGTCCAAGCCCGGCTGAAACGACTGATCGACGTCGGGCTCGATTACTTGCGCTTGGGCCAGCCGGCCAATACGCTGTCGGGCGGCGAGGCGCAGCGGCTGAAGTTGGCGGCCTACCTTTCTGCCACTCGTCGCGGGCGATCGCTGTTCATACTCGACGAGCCCACGACCGGATTGCATTTTCAGGACGTCGTGCAATTGCTCGACTGCTTCGAGGCCCTGATCAACGTCGGCCATTCGCTGATCGTGGTCGAGCACAATTTGCAGTTGATGAAGGCGGCCGATTACATCGTCGACCTCGGGCCGGGGGCCGCCGACGAAGGGGGCCGCCTCGTCGCCCAGGGCACGCCCGAGGCGGTGGCCCGCTCGAAAGAGTCGGTCACGGGCCGGTTCGTGGCCAAGGCCTTGGCGGACGAGGAAAAAGCGGCCCAAAAGCGACTCGTTTCAGTGGGCGACGGAGATTAGATGGCCGTGCGATTGGGCTCGGATTTTGCGGATCGACTGGAAGTTTTCTTCGGAGATTCCTCGGACGTGCTGTGCCGCGTCTATGCGCGACTCAGAGGGCCCGAGGCGGCGGACTGCTTGCGGTTGACCGGCCGGCTGATGGGTCCCACCTGTCTTTACGCAAAGACGTTGCCGGTTACGTTCCCACTGGTCGATCGTGGTCCGGGAGATTCGCTGGTGGCCGAGGCAATCGTGCCGGAGCCTTGCTTTTGGACGCCGGAAATGCCGCACGTCTACCAACTCGACGTCCAATTGCAGCAAGGCGACCAGGTATTGGCCAGCGCCCAGCGCCTGTTGGGCATTCGCGCGTTGGGTGCCCAGGGGAAAAAGATGGTCTATGCCGGCAAACGCTGGGTGTTGCGTGGCGTGCGTGTGTCAGAGCTTCCGCCGACGCCGTTGTGCGATTGGCGCGCGTGCGACGCAGCCATGATGATCGAAAATCCCTCCGACGTTTTGTGCCTCGAAGCGAGCCGCGTGGGCGTGCTGATCGTAGCGACGCTCGCATCCCCCGAGATGCGGGTAATCCGCCGCTTGAGCCGCTGGCCCGCCGTCGGTATCGTGGCGTTGCCCAGCCAGACAGACCTGCAGTTGGACGATCTGAAACACAATTTGCTCCTGGCGCAGCTAGTTGCCGCCGGCTCGCCGATCATCGCGCACACATGGGCCCAAATCGCCCTATGTGAGTTCGACCCGGGAGATGATGGAGATGATTTCGCGGGGCGGCTTGCGAATTATCCCCTGGCCGTCGTTGCCACGCGTCCCGCCGGACAACTGCCGAGCGTCGCTGACGGGCGCACGCTGTGCGACCGCTTGCAACGAGATTTGGCCGGCCGCGGTGAACTGGCCGGCTACATCGTATAAGTTAGATATTGCGAGATGCCAATGCCGCGGCTCGTCCTAGCAGCCTGTTGATTGATTCGACAGGCTGGTACATCACATGGATGTGATGACAAAATAACGACGCAAGTCGTTATTTTGCGAGCCGTGCGGGGCTTTGCTCCGCACTTGGCGAGGTTGAAAAATGCCAGGATGGCATTTTTCAACGGCCTGCTAGAGCGGCGAGGTGGATTGAAATGAACCAGGACGCGAACATTCCCGCGGAATTCGACCGCTACGCGCGACAAATGCGCTATGGGCCCATCGGCGCCGAGGGGCAGCGTCGCTTGTCGGCGGCCCGGGCGCTGGTTTGCGGGTGCGGGGCGCTGGGTTCGGTGATCGCCAACACGCTGGCTCGCGGCGGCGTCGGGATGCTGCGGATTGTCGATCGCGATTTTCTGGAAATGAACAATTTGCAGCGCCAGGTGCTGTTCGACGAAGAGGACGTCGCCGCCGGGCTGCCCAAGGCGATCGCCGCTGCCGCCAAGCTGCGAAAAATCAACTCTCAGATCGCTATCGAGCCGGTGGTCGCCGACGTCGACTACAAGAACGTGGTGGACTTGACCGAAGGCATTGACGTCATCCTCGATGGCACCGACAACTTCGAAACGCGGATGCTCATCAACGACGTCGCCTTGAAGCACGGCCTGCCCTGGATTTACGGCGGTTGCTTGGGCGCCGAAGGACAAACGTTGACCATTCTGCCCGGCGAAACGGCCTGCCTGCGCTGTTTGATGCACGACACTCCGCCGCCCGGCACGATGCCGACTTGTGATACGGCGGGCGTCCTGGCGCCGATCGTCAACATCATTGCCTCGCTCCAAGCCAACGAGGCGATCAAGATCCTCAGCGGCAATCGACAGGCGATCAACCGCTCGTTGACGGTGGTCGACACCTGGGGTAATCGCATCCGGCAGGTGAGCCTGGAATCGCTGCGCGCCGCGAATCAGTGTCCGGCGTGCAATGGAACAGAGTTCCCGTGGCTCAGCGGCCAACGGGCGAGCCAGTCCGCCGTTTTGTGCGGGCGCAATGCCGTGCAATTGAGCCCGCCCGGCCGCACGGAGGTTTCGTTTCCGGCCCTGGCCGAAAAGCTGGCCGGGGTCGGCCAGGTAACACAAAATCGGTACTTGCTCCGCGCGGCCGTTGACGGCTATGTCATGACGATTTTCCCGGACGGACGGGCGATCATCGGCGGCACCGACGACATTCCCAGCGCCCGCACGTTGTACGCCAAGTACATCGGCAGCTAACGCACGCGTGGCTCACGTCTGGCCGACGGCCGCACTCGCGCGGCGCATGGTAGCCGCTTCCATGATCCGCTGCTCGGTCGCGTCGGCGCGCAAGAACTCGCCGGTCTGGCGCCCCTCGCACAGCACGAGAATCCGGTCACACAGCGCCACAAGCTCCGGCAGCTCGCTCGACGTGACGATGATGCCCAAGCCGGCTCGGCAAAGCCCATCCATCAGGCGATACAATTCGGCTTTTGCCCCGACGTCGATTCCGCGCGTCGGATCGTCGAGCAGCAGCACTTTGGGCTGGGACAGCAGCCAGCGCCCGATGATCGCCTTTTGTTGATTGCCGCCGCTGAGGCTGGTAACGGGAGCGTCGAGGCCGGCGGTTCTGATGTTCAATTGCGCGACGGTCCCCGCGGCCCGTTCGTTCTCGCGCCGGCGGCTCACAAGTCCGAGCCGCGCCGATTGCCCGAGCGTGCACAGGGTGATATTGGCGCCGACGGACATTTCGGCGAACAGGCCCAGCCGTTTGCGGTCTTCGGTCACGAGCGCCATGCCGGCCCGGCGGGCGTCGGCGGGATGTTTGAAGGCGACTTCGCGGCCAGCGAGCACGATTCGACCGCGGGGAGCGTCGGCGCTGGCGCCAAACAGGCACTCGAGCAGCTCGGTTCGGCCCGCGCCCATCAGGCCGGCAATTCCCAGGATTTCACCGCGCGCAAGCGAAAATGAGATGTCCTCCAGTCGCCACATCCGCGCATGGCCGGGCCAGGGAAGCCACAGGTGCTCGACCGACAGCACCGTCGCGCCGGGCGCCCGCGGTTTCGACAGGTCGGTTTCCTCGATTTCGCGGCCGACCATCAAATGGGTCACTTTGCGAGCGTCGGTCCGCTGGCGTTCGACCGTTTCGACCAGCCGGCCATCGCGCAACACGGCGATCCTGTCCGCCAGTCGAAAGACCTCGTCCATCTTATGGGAAATGTAGAGCACCGTTACGCCTCGCGAGCGCAATTGCTCGATCACGCGGAACAGCCGGGCGGCTTCCGACTCGGCCAGGGCGCTGGTGGGCTCGTCCATGATGAGAATTTCGGTTTCGAACGACAGCGCTTTGGCGATTTCAATCAACTGCTGATCGCCGACGCGCAGCTCGCACACCAGTTGCCTCGGATCGATATGGCATTCGAGTTGGGCCAGCAGCTCGCCGGCCGTGCGATCCATGGCTTCCTGATCGAGCCACCCCCCACGCGTGCGCCGCTCGCGGCCCAGAAAGATATTGGCCGACGCCGAAAGCTGCTCGACCAGGTTGAGCTCCTGATGGATGATGCTGACGCCGGCGCGCTGGGCGTCGCGCGTATTTTGGAATCGAACCGCGCAGCCGCCGAGCGCGATTTCGCCCTCGTACTGGGTAATCACGCCGGCGAGTATTTTCATCAGCGTGCTCTTGCCGGCCCCATTTTCGCCGACGATTGCCAGCAGCTCGCCGCGCGCGACGTCGAGCGTTACGTCGGCCAGCGCCAGCACGCCCGGATAGCGCTTGGAAATGCGGCGGATCGCGATCAGCGGCTCGGCGGTCATGGCAGTTGCGAATCGGGGGCCGCGGCGCGCCGCGCGGCGGCTCGATGTTGGACGAAAGCGACCACTCCCAGCCCGACAAGCGAGACGGCAAACATGCCGCCGCCGGCGTTCTTGCCGACCATGATCGCACACAACAATCCGGCTCCAAGCGCCAGCGTGACGATCGCGGTGGCGCCCAGCGCGCCGGGAAAGAACTGCTTGCCGGCGCCGCGGCGGGCCTGTCGCAGTTCGTTGAACGCGACGGCCAGCACGACCAGGAACCCGACGATGATGCCTTCGTAGTCGTCCGCGCCGACTTTGACGATCTTGGCCACGGCATCGATGACGATGCGCAGAAACAGCACGCCCAGCATCGTGCCGGGTATCAGCCCCACGCCGCCCTGCAGGCTGCAGCCGCCGACCACGGCCGCCGCGATGGCGTTGAGCTCGTAGCCGCGGCCCTGCACCTGCGGATTGGCGGTGCCCACTTCGGCCATGTACAGAATGCCGGCAATCGAGGCCGTCATCGCACCCAGGCAATAGGCCAGCCACTTGAGATGATCGGTGCGAATGCCACTCAGTCGCGCGGCGGCTTCGTTGCCGCCCATCGCGTACAAGTGCCGGCCGGTGACCGTGCGGCTCATCAGAACCCAGGCGCAAAAGCTCAGCGCCACAAAAATCCCCAGCGGAATCCACCAGGTGGTGCCCAGTCGGCTGAACGATTCATCGTTGATATAGATTTGCGTCGTTTTGCCCGTCGCGGTCAGCGAAGCGGTGACTTCCTGGACGAACACGCGGGCCAGGCTGCGCAATCCGACCAGGGACGCCAGTGTGGCCACAAACGGCGGAAGGCCCACCACCGTGATCAGCCAGGCGTGCAGCGTGCCGATTAAAAAACCCGTCGCCAACGTGCCCGCGATCGCCACGGCAAAGATTCCCATGCCGAGATTCTGTGTCATGGGATTGCCGGCTTCGTCGACCGGCGCCAGGGCCAACATGATCGAGGCGCAGACCGAGCCGCTAAAGGCGATCACCGAACCGCTCGAGAGGTCGATGCCGCCGGAAATGATGACGATCGCGGCCCCCAGGGCGAACACGCCCAAGAGCGAAGTCTGGCGCAGGATCTCTTGCGCGTTCTGCAGCGGCTTCTCGCGATAAGCGTCGCTCAAGGCCGTGGTGATTCCCACGACCACCGCGATCGCGATCAGCAGGCCAAGCTCGTTCGAATGCCCGCGGGCCCAGCGCCGCAGCGGACCGATCGCATCGCCGCCAGGCGTGGGCTTCATGATCCGGTGAGGTTATGCGCGGATAACCACTTTCGGAATTCGCTCAAGGAAATGAACTCGGTCGTGGGCGCGAACATCGCCTTGTCGAGCGGCGAGCCCGAGTCGGGATGCACGACCCGCAACCCGGTGACCAGCAAGTCGCCCTCGGGGTCGGCGATTGTCTGCGTTTGCGGATCGTAGGCCGGCAACATTTCGTGGATCGTGGCGTGATCGTCTTCGACCAGCGCCTTCATCAGCCGCGTGCCGCGGTACCCCATGTCGTACGGGTTTTGCACGACCATCGCGTCGATGTTGCCGTCGAGCATGTGTCCGATCGCCTTGGGAGCGGCGTCAAAAACCACGACGGCTGTTTGGGCGCGAATGCCGCGCTGCTTGACGACTTCGGCGATGGCGTGCGCGTTATAGGCCCAGATGCCGACCAGCACATCCAAATCGCCGTGGCGGTCCAAGGCGTCCTTGACGTTTTTCATGGCCACGCTCAAGTCCATGTCGTCGCCCAAGTTCTCCAGTTGCACGAATTTGCCGCCGGCGCCCTCGGCGAAACCGCTGATGCGCTCGATGGCATTGGCCGCGCCCTTGAGTCCGACGAACGTGGCATATTTGCCGCCCTGCGGGCGGATGCCGGCGGCGGCTTTGCCCAGCTCCTGGCCGCCTAGCACGTTGTCGGTTCCCAAATACGCGAACCGCGCGTGACGGCTGGTCTTGCGATCGACGTCCGAGTCGACGGCGATGACCTTGATGCCAGCCCGTTGACATTCTTCCATCGCCTTGGCGATCGCCAGGTTCTTGGCGTCGGTCACCGAGACCGCGACGGCGGCGATATCGGACTGGTTGGCATATTGCCGCAATCGGTCGACCTGTCCCTTGGGCGTGCCATCGTTGACGTCCATCACGGTTCGCAACCCCGCGGCATGCAGGTCGAAGTCCCGCTCGGCGTCTTGCATGCCGGCCCGCATCGCATCCCAAAAGGGGTCGGCGCCATTGGTCAAAAGGATGACGCGCCTGGTGCCGGCGTTGTCGGCGGTTGCGCCATCGACCGACGTTGACGTCTTGGCGTCGCGCGCGCCACAACCGGCAATGGCCAGGACTAAGACGGCGGGCAAGGCGCGGTGAATTGTTGATGCTGGATACCGCATCGGTGTCGATGTCCGTGGTGTCAAATCTTGGTTTTGTTGGCCCATGGCGAAGGGGTGTCTGACCTTTGCACGAACACGGAAAAGTCGCCCTCGTAGGCATAGGGTCCGACGTGCTTGAACTTGCTGAGGACGTCGACCCAAATCTCGCCGCCGATGGCCCGCCAGCGCTTGCAGAACGTGTAGTCCTCGGGAAGGTACAGGCCCTGCGAGCGGTCCAGCGAGGTGTCGAACAGCGCGTACAAATGGTTGTTTTTCGGCTGCAGCGCGGTGCCTTGATGCGCGAACATGTGGTCGTACTTCAACTCGGGATAACGCTCGGCCATCTGCTGGAGCACCTGCCGCCGGATGAGCATAAACCCGGTGGCGGCGTATTCGGCCCTGATAAAGCCCGCGGGCGTCGGCTGTTCGCCCGCGCAGAGCGTCACCGCATAGTGGAACGTCGATTCAGCCTTGCCGCCTGGGGGCAGGCGCCGCACGGCCTCCAAGTCCAAATGCTTGACGGGATAGATGCCGGCAACGATGTCTTTATCCGCCTCCAGGAAACGAAGAACCTGGGCCGGATCGAACGATAAATCCGCGTCGATAAACAACAAATGGCTGAACGCGTCGGACTCGAGCATCCGCGACACGATGAAATTTCGCGCGACCGGAATCAAGCTGACCGTGGTCGTCGTCTCCAGCGAGAAGCCGATTCCCCGTCGGGCAAATTCTCGCTGCAGGCCCAGCATCGACGTCAGATATTCCGCTGTTACCAAACCGTTGTAACAGGGAGTTCCGATGAGGATCGTCATGGCGCTAAACAGCAAGCGAGGCGTCGGCAGCGCGGCGGTGGCCCGCGGCCGCTTGTTGCGAATCGGGGCTTACTTCGAGTCGGTCGTGTTTGCGGCCGGCAGGTCCGGCCGAACTTTCGTTCCCTTGCTCGAATTCGACGATTTGTTGCAACCGACGACGGCTGCCAGCGAGACAATAACAAACAACGTCGTTAACCGACGGGCAGTAGCAATCATGACCGCTCCCTTTCGGATCGTTTTCGACAGGATGAAAACACAAATTCTAAAACCACTTGCGGACGATCGCAAGTGGCGACTCGTCGCGCGCACCAGCGGCCGTTCGGCCGGAGAACTTGAAGGATTTATTCGCGAATCCCCTCGCGCGTGATGCTCAATTTGGGCATCCGAATAACCGATTCAATCAGTAGCCCCTTTCCTTGCGCCCTTCCCGTTTCCGCGCCCGCCCGCATGGCCTCGACCTCCCAATTCCGCCCGACGATCGCCGATCGCGCTGCGCGCGTCGGCCCGCGATTGCCCAGTCGCGTCGGCCCGTGGGAGGTGGTGCGCTTGGTCGGCGAGGGGGCGCTGTCGGCCGTTTACCAGGCTCGGCCCGCCAACGCATGCGCGGGACAGCCGGCAGGATACGCCCTGAAAGTGCTTCGCCCCGAGTGGGAAGACGACGCGCGCGGGTTGGCCATCCTGGCCCGCGAAGCTCACGTGGGCCGGAAAGTTAACCATCCGCACCTCGTGCCCATACTGGCCGCCGGCTTGAACGAGCCGCCGTACTACCTGGCAATGCCACTGCTCGAAGGACAATCGTTGGCCGAGCGCCTGCGGGCCGTGGATCCGATCCAACTGCCGGTGGCGTTGTGGATCGCCCGGCAAGTGGCCGAGGCTCTGGACGCCTTGCACCGCGCCGGTTGGACGCACGGCGACGTCAAACCGAAAAACATCGTCGTCTCCTCCGGCGGCCACGCGACGCTTGTCGACTTCGGTTTTGCGCGAGCGTCGCACGAATGTAACTCGATCGCCGATCGGCCGATTTTGGGCACGGTCCATTACATCGCTCCCGAAGTGCTCTACTCCGCGCTGGGTGGCGACATTCGCAGCGACGTGTACAGCCTTGGCGTCACGTTGTTCGAGATGCTCACCGGCCGGTTGCCGTTTGATTCCCAGGACGTCGCCGAACTGGCCGCCCAGCACCGGCAAGAGCCGCCGGCCGATCTGCGCGGCCTGGTGCCGCACTTGCCCACGCGGGCCGCCCGACTGGTGCATCACATGTTGTCGAAGGAACCGCTTCGCCGCCCGTTGCCGCGCGACGTCGTCGATCGCCTGGCGGCGTTGGAAATCGTAACGTTCGCGGAGCGTTTCTCGCAACTCGACATGGAGTAAACGCTAAAGCCGGTTTCTAAACCGTCCCGGAAGAGGGGGACAGTCCCATTTTGCTCCTAAGACTGCGCAAAATCGGGACAGTCCCCGAGGGTCATGCAATCCGCCTCCAGAATCATAGCGGCGGCGGCTGGCGGCGATAGCTCAGGTCGAGCAGGTCCGCGGGATGGGCGATCCACAACTTCTCGCCCTGCGCACGTGCCTCGCGCGCGATTTGCAACAGACAACCGGCGTTGCCGGTGATGACCGCTCGCGCGCCGGTGCTCAGGATGTTGGCGAGCTTTCGCTGGCTGAGCCGGGCCGACATTTCCGGCTCGGTCAGGTTGTAGGTTCCGGCCGCTCCGCAGCACAGTTCGGTTTCGGGCAACTCCACGAGCTTCAATCCCGGAATCTTGGCCAACAGACGACGTGGAGCCTCGCGGATCTTTTGGGCGTGGCCCAGGTGACAGGCATCGTGGTAGGTGGCTGACAGGGTGATTTCGCCTGGCGGCGTGATCAGCCCCAATTGATCGAGGAATTCGCTGATGTCTTTGACTTTGGCGGCCAGCTTTTCGCGAGCCTCCTGTCCGCCACCGCGCCAGTGATGACCGTAATCCTTGAGCATGGCGCCGCAACCCGCGACGTTGACGATTACCGCGTCGACCTCGTCAACCGGAAAAGCGCGGGCGTTGGCGTCGGCGAACTCGCGCGCGGGCTCGTCGGACCCGGCGTGGAAGTGAATGGCCCCGCAGCAGGCCTGGTCGCGCGGCACGAGCACGTCGCAGCCGTTCTGCGTCAGCACCCGCGCCGTGGCCCAATGCGTTGAGCGGAACAGCGTGTCGGCCACGCAGCCCGTGAAAAGCGCCACGCGGGCCCGGCGAGGGCCGATGGCCGGCAAGAAAGCGGGCAGTGGACGCTTGGGTTTCTCCAGCGGGGGGAGCATTTCGACCAATTGTCGTAGCCGGGGAGGCAGCAGGCGCAACAGGCCCAAACCTTTCACAACGCGATCGATCGCCAGCCGTTGGGCCCAGCGCGCCGGCGCAATCGCGGCCCGCATCCGCCGAGGATACGGGAACAGCCGGAACAAAATCCAACGGTGAAACCAGTCGTCGGAGCGCTTCTGGCTCAGGTCGTGCTCCATCGCCACACGAAACGGCTCGATGAGCTTGCCGTATTGCACTCCGGAGGGGCAGGCCGTTTCGCAAGCTCGGCAATCGAGGCACAATTCCAAGTGCCGTCGCACCTCGCTCGTCAGACCAAGTCGGCCGTCGGTGACAGCGCGCATCAAGTAAATTCGGCCGCGCGGGCCGTCGTTCTCGTTGCCGGTTTCGACATACGTGGGGCAGGCCGCGGTGCACAATCCGCAGTGGACGCAGTCGAGGAACAAGCGGTAGTCGATGCCCGCGCCGGGGTTGGGCGGCGGCGAGGTCACTGGCGGCTGGGGATCGGGAGCGTCCGTGGTCTTACCCATCAAACCGACTCACAAGTTGCCGTACACAAAACGGCCCGGATTCATAATGTTCTTGGGATCGAAAGCGCGCTTGACTCTGGTCATCCACTCGCTCGACGCGCCGATCGACCCCCACACGGCTTGTCGCGTCAAGCCCGCCAGCGTACTGGAAAGCACGACCAGGCTGCCCTGGGCCAGTTGGGCAGCCGGCCGCAAGCGGCCGATCAATGCGCGCGACACGTCGCCCGCTTCGAAGTTGTCGAACCGCGCAATAACGATGCCGTTGCCGGCGTGAGCCTGGATCGACGCGGCCGGATCGATCTCGAGCACTAGCTCGGCAAAGCGCGTGGTGCGGCTGGGCAAGACGCTGGCCTTGATCACCAAGGGCGCGTCGGCAGCGGACGGAAACTCGCACAATTCGCCCCACAGCCGCGCGGCCTGATCGCCTTCCACCATGCGGGTGGCTGTCACCCCCAAATCGCGCCACTCCCGCGCGAGCTGGTCCAGCATCCACTCGACTTCGCTTTCCATCCCCTCGAAGCCGACCGCCAGGCGGCCCAGCGATCCGGCCGTTGCCAGCCCCAAAGTCGTGCCGCTGCGCCAGGCGGGGCCGGCCAGCAGTTCGACCGCCGAGGCCGTGGTGGCCGAGCTTACGATCGCGGCCAACAACTGCTCGGCCCGAGAAAAGTCGCCGTAATCGCAGACCAAAAATGCCGAGCGCTCGGGCAGCGGCTTGATCCTCAGCGTGATCTGGGTGATCAGGCCGAGCGTGCCGAGCGACCCGGTCAATAGCTTGCAGAAATCGTAGCCCGCCACGTTCTTCACCACGCGGCCGCCGCCTTTGAACGGGATTCCGCGGCCGTCGACGGCGCTAATGCCGATCACGTAATCGCGCAAGGTGCCGTAGCCGTATCGCCGCGGGCCGCTCCAGGCCGTGGCCACGGCCCCGCCCAGGGTTGCAAGGGATCCTCGCGGCGCGTCGAGGGGCAGCCATTGCCGCTCGGCGGCCAGCACGGCGGCGAGCTGGTCCATCGTGATTCCAGCCTCCACGGTGATCGTCATGTCGCGGGCCGGGTAATCCACCACGCGGTTGAGCTTCGATAGCGAGACACCGATTCCGGGCCGCGCGCCGCTCAAGCCGTATTCCAAGCTCGTGCCGCCGCCGATCGGATACACGGCCGTGCCGCTGGCGTGCGCATCGGCAACCAACGCCGCCAGGGCCGCCTGGTCCGCGGGCGAGTGAGTTTCCGTGAGCGGCAAGCTTTCGGCCACGGCGGTCATAGCGCGGCCCTTCGACCAGGATGTCTTTGTTCCAGTCCGCAGGCCCCGGCCGTCGGCAACATTTTTGCGGGACTCAGCCGATTGTTAGGATTAAAAGCCTCGCGCAGGCGCGTCATCGCCGCCAGGTCGTCATCGCTGAACAGTTTGCGCATAAAGCTGATTTTTTCCACGCCAATCCCGTGCTCGCCGGTGACGCTCCCGCCGCAGGCGATGCACTCGTCGAGGATCTCGCCGCTGGCTTCGAGCACGCGCTGGACTTGGGCCGCGTCGCGTTCGTCGAACAACAGAATCGGATGGATATTGCCGTCGCCCGCGTGGAACACGTTGACGATGCGGATGGAATACTTCTCGCCGATTTCGGCGATTCGCCGCAAGATGTGCGGCAGCCTGGTGCGCGGCACGACGCCGTCCTGCGTGCAGTAGCTGGGGCTGAGGCGGCCCACCGCGCCAAAGGCCTGCTTGCGGCACTTCCACAGCAGCAATCGCTCCTGCGCATCGCGGGCTTGGCGCACTTCGCGGGCGCCGCACGCCAGGCACAATTCGATGATCCGGTCGCGCTGAGCGTCGAGCCCGACTTCCAAACCGTCGACTTCAATCAAGAGAATTGCCTTGGCGTCCAACGGAAAGCCGAAGTGGAAGGCGGCCTCGACGGCCGCCAGGATTCCCTGGTCCATCATTTCCAGCGCCGCCGGAATGATGCCCTCGGCGATGATCTGGCTGATGGAGTTGGTGGCGTCGTCAGCCGAGTCGAACACGCCCAACAGCGTGCGGACGCCGGCGGGGTTCTTTGTCAAACGGACCCAGATTTTCGTCACGATGGCCAGCGTTCCCTCGCTGCCCACCAGGGCGCCGGTCAGGTCGAGCCCGGGGGCGTCTTCGCCCGGGCCGCCAAACTGCACGATCGAGCCATCGGCCGTTACCGCCTCGACGCCGAGCGTGTGGTTGACGGTCACGCCGTATTTGAGCGTGTGCGGCCCTCCGGAATTGGTCGCCACGTTGCCGCCGATGGTGCAGGCTCCCTGGCTCGACGGGTCGGGCGCGTAGTGATAGCCGGTTCCCTTGAGCTTGTTGGTCAGCCACACGTTGACCACGCCCGGCTCGACCACGGCGTAGCGATCGCGGAGGTTGATCTCGAGGATTTCCTTCATGCGTGTGAGTACGATCATCACGCCGCCGCCCACCGGCAGGCATCCGCCGGCCAGGCTCGTGCCGGCGCCGCGCGGCAAAAATGGCACGTCGTGCTCGTTGCAGACCTTGACGATGGCCGCGACGTCCTGGGTCGAGCGTGGAAAGACCACCACGTCGGGACAGTTTTTTTCGATCACGAAACCGTCGCACTCATAGACGACGAGGTCGGAGTGCGCGGCCAGGACGCGATCGCTGCCGACAAGCTGGCGCAGTTGGTCGGCGACGGGCAATAACGCGGAAGAGATCAACGGGCGGTTCTTCCCAAGACAGGCCGAGCCGATTGGGGGCGGAAACCCTCGATTATACTGCCCCAGCGTGGCGAAACCAGGCGCCCATTGAGGCGGGTGTGCCCAAACATTCTGGCGGTGTTAAGCGGCAGCGGTGCAAGGGGTTTTCCAATAGAGTTGCCATTGGCCGCTCCGCTCCAGGCTGTCCAGGGCGGCGACGGCAGCCGCGTTGGGGC
>JBGQHN010000062.1:0-16514 GCA_041497975.1 Planctomycetia bacterium
CGCACGCGATCGACGAGCGGCGGTCGGACGGGGTTGTAGCACTCGTCTGGATTATGCCGCCGCGGAGAATGCCCTTCAGCCGACGAATTTTTCCAGACCCGTGTCGGGCGGAAGAAATCGACGGCGAATCAGCGAACTAGAATGAGCTATCCTTGGCTGGCGACTCGTCTCTCTCGCGAGTTTGTTCCCCCCTACAGCCTCGTTGTTCCATGCAGTCAGAACAGTTCCAGCTTCACGCGGACATCGAACAGCGCCATTGGTGGTTCATCGCCCGCCGGCGAATCCTGACCGCGGTGGTGGAATCGGTTCTTCCCCCGTCGCGCACCACGACGATTGTCGACGTTGGCTGCGGAACCGGCGCGAATTTGGCCGGCCTGGCCGAGCGATATGATTGCGTCGGGATCGACGCTTCATCCCACGCCGTCCGGCTGGCCAGGGCGCGTTTCCCGCAAATCAGGTTTTTGCACGGACTGGCGCCGCGCGATTTGGAAGGCGTCATCGAGCGGACGCGCTTAGTGCTATTGACCGACGTCTTGGAGCACGTCGCCGACGACTTTGCGATGCTCTCGGAACTGTTGGCCGCGTCCGAGCCCGGCACCTATTTCCTGATAACGGTGCCGGCCGATCTAGCACTTTGGAGCGAGCATGACAAGGCTTTTGGCCATTACCGGCGGTACGATATGGAGCGTTTTCAGCTGCTGTGGCAAGGGTTGGCGGTGAAGCAGTTGTTTGCGTCCCACTACAATGCCCGGTTGTACCCGGCCGTCAAGCTGGCCCGACGCTGGAACCGGTGGCGCAAGCGCGCCTACGGCGAGGCCGGGACCGACTTCGTGCTGCCCAACCGATTGACCAACTCTTTGCTCGCGGAATGCTTTGGCGGGGAGCGTCATAAACTCGTTCGCCTGGCCAAAGGCGAGCCGCTTGCACCGTATCGCTTTGGGGTCAGCTTGATGGCCTTGCTCCAGCGCGAGGCCGGTCCCATCGAGCCCCGCCGCAAGCCGCGAGAGTTGCCCGGCGACTATTACGATCCGGCCGCCCAATTGGTTACGGCCGACGCCTAAGACCAAGGCGGTGCCGCGCAGCCGGCGTCGGGATGTTCGCAGCGATTGCGCCGCGTCCTTTCGGCACGCGCGACCGACGGCTATAATACCGATAGCGCCGGCAAAATTAGGAAATCCACAGCCCACGCGGCGCAAAAAAATAGAGGGCCCTTGCTCGCCGGGGCAAGAACCCTCTTCGTTGGCTGTCCGGTTGTGCAAACTCTCGTTTACCAATTCCGGAGACCCACAGCCGTAACAACCGTATCGGGCTACTTGGGATGAAACTTTAGTGCCGCGCGGCGCGGCGCTCCGGGCGGCATGTGAAAGGACCGTTACAAGCCGAAGCTCTTAACAAGTCGGACCTGCCGTACGTCCGGTCTCGGGGTCAAGTCGATGACGATCGCAAAACTCGCCTTGGAAGACGGAACCGTCTTTGCGGGCTCTTCGTTTGGCGCTCAAGGAGAAGTGGACGGCGAGGTCTGCTTCAATACCTCGATGACCGGATATCAAGAAATCCTGACCGATCCCAGCTACCGCGGCCAGATTGTTACGATGACATATCCGGAAATCGGCAACTACGGCGTCAACGACCAGGACGTCGAAAGTAGCGGGCCGCAACTGGCCGGATTCGTGATCCGCAACCTCAGCAGCGTGGCCAGTAACTTTCGAGCCAGTGGCAATCTGGAAGAATACCTGGCTAAAGCCGGCGTCGTGGGTATCTCGGGCATCGATACGCGCGCCCTGGTGCGACGAATTCGACAGCACGGCGCGCTCAAGGGCGTGCTTTCCACGATCGACTTGAACGACGAAAGCCTGGTGGCCAAGGCCAAGGCCAGTCCCGGGCTTGTGGGTCGCGACCTGGTCCAAGAGGTGGTTCCCCAGCGGCGGCGCGAATGGAACGAGCGATTGAGCCAATGGTCCAAGCGCCCCACGCAAGGGGCAAGCGGCGGCAAGTCGGCGTCGCTACACTCCGGAAAGCACGTCGTGGCGCTCGATTACGGGATGAAATGGAACATCGCCCGGCATCTCTGCGACCAGGGCTGCCGAGTCACCGTGCTGCCGGGCACCGCGACCAGCGCGGAGGTGCTCGAACAACGGCCAGACGGCGTTTTCTTATCCAACGGGCCCGGGGATCCCGAACCGTTGGAATATGCTATTTCGACGATTCGCGAACTGCTGGGCAAGACGCCGATTTTCGGCATTTGCCTGGGGCATCAATTGCTTTCGCTCGCTTGCGGCGCGACAACCTTCAAACTCAAGTTCGGCCACCGCGGAGCAAATCAGCCGGTGCAGAACCTACGCACCGGTCGCATCGAAATCACATCGCAAAACCACGGCTTCGCGGTGTGCGAGGAGGACTTGCCTTCCTCGCTCGAAGTGACGCATCGCAACCTGAACGACCGCACGATCGAAGGCGTGCGCCACCGCGAGTTGCCGGCCTTTAGCGTGCAGTATCACCCGGAAGCATCGGCTGGTCCGCACGACAGCGACTACCTGTTCGACGCGTTCTGGGAATTGATCGACGCCAGCGCCTGACTCGCTACTCGTCGAACAATACGCACAGCACGTCGATAGCCGACACCGCCCGCTCCGGCCGCTGTACCCGGTCCTCAGTCGATTCGCCGCAGATCGACAACGCGCAGCGCAAGTACTGTTCGCGCGACTGCTCGACCAAATCCTCGTCAAGTTGCGCGACCACCGTGGGCCACAGCACTTCCAACTCGGCGAGTGCCCGATCATCGCCCGAAATCGCCGTGAAAACCAGGTCATCGATCCGTTCGAGCAGCTCGAGGACCTCGGGCGGTTGGCCAGCCAACGACTTGGCGAGTTTATCGGCCCAACTGCGATTCACCGCGCCTTGTGCCGCGGACAGTACCGCCTCGAGACGGACGTGGGCGCGATCTGCCCGCTGCCTGGCCGAGCCGCCCGCCGTCGCCGCGGCTTCCGCTCCGCCAGGCCCTCCGCCCGGGTTGATCGAGGCTGTGACTTCGCTGCGCGGACCAGCCTGCGAATTGGCTTCGATCTGCTCGCCCAGCGCGTTTACGTTCGTGCAGTTCAGCCAAGGGCGCGGTTGTTCGAGCTCGCAAGCCAACAGAGAGAGTTTGCCCGAGCGGAAAATCCTGGCGACGCAGCCGGCCCAGCCTTTCCAACACATTCCGTCGCCGACATGAGAGTTCGTCAGATCAAGCAACGTAACTCCGCCGCGAGCCGTGGCGCGCCAATTGGAGGGCTCGCCGGGAAGACACGAAATGCGGATCGGACGACTCGGCGAGTATTTCAGGCCCGTGCTAAACGAAAACTCGGTTCGGCATTCGACCGGCAATGTGTTGACGAGCCCCGCAATCAAGTGCTCGCACGGAGTTTCGGCCGCAATCGCCAAACGATCGCTGGCCAGGGCCGCCTGGATCAGGGTCGCCATCGCCGCCGGACCCGGTTCGCGGGCCAGTTGAGCCAAGAGCGCCAAGTCGACGGGCGCCGAACGGCCGCCGAGCGTGAGCGGCTCGAGCGTTTCAGGAAGGTGCTCAAGCACTTCGAACGCTCCAATGGCCGTGGCGGCTCGCACGACGGCAAACGCGTTGTTGCCAAATCGGGCGAACACTTCGGCGGGAACGACCAGGAACCGAGTTTGCACGACTTCACCGCCGCGGCCGCTATACTCGGCGCCGGCCAGCTGCGTGCGGGACACGCAATACGCCCCGCTAATGAGCTTGAAAAGATTGGTGCTCGAGAGTCCACCCGGCCTTTCGAGCAGCGAATCGTGCGACGGACCCCAAACGGCCAATTCGCGCGCGTCCGCCTCGGAGAGTCCAGGACTGCGGCTGACGAGTTGATATCCTTGAGCGCGGTCGGTGTTGGCGGAGGTGAAAATCGCTTGTTCGATGAGCACGAGAGAGATTCCCTGATTATGCCGGATCCCTGTCGAACTGACGCAGTTGTCGGACTCCCCTCCGGGTAGTTCGCGCGACTTTCGGTCAAACAGCCGTTCAAGTTCGCAAGTGTTCCACAAGCCACTCGAAAGGCTCGACGATGCCGCGCGGTTCGATCCGCAGCGGAACGCTCTGCTGGCTGCCACCGCGCAAAGTTCGCGTGGCGCAGGCGCCGGCCACGCCGGCCGCGAAGAATCGGTGCTTGCGGAACCGCTGCTGACAGATCCTCCACAGCCCCGGGGCGTGCCGCTGAGCATAGCCGGCGGGGTCCTCGAAACACGATTCGCACTGGTCGGCCTTGCTGAAGATCAGCGCGACCGGCCGGCTGGACCAGGCGTGCTGAGGATCTTTGGCCAGCTCGCTCAAATGGCTGAGCAGCTTCATCGTGAAGTAGTCCTCATCCAGCGATCCGGACTGCAGTTTCGTGCCGTCAATCAACACCAAAACTCCGTCGCAGCGGCTCAGCAGCGAGTGGATGGCACGATACGAGCGCGGATGGTCGACTTCCTCGAACAGGGCCTCGCCGGCGATATCAGGCAAGACCAATTCCACCGGCTGCCGGTGCCGCGGGCTGCGCAGCTGGCAATGGACCCAATTCCACCGGTCGGGCTCGTTGGGCGTTTTGCTCGGGAACTCGCTGCGCGCCAGTGCCGCCAGCGTGTTTTGTTGCAAAGTCACCGAGAACCCGCCGCGGGCCGACAACTGCAATTGTTTCGGTTGCCGCGAGAGCATATCCAAAAGTATGCCAAGATAGACCGTTTTGCCGACGCCGCTCGGTCCCAGCGCGGCGAACATCACCGGCGCCGTGCTCTGCGACCGGGCCTGATGGGCCAAAATCATCGGCGCGTAGCAATTCCGGCAGCTCTCGGCATCAAGCGTATTGCCTTCTTCGCAAATCAGGCATGGCACCTGGCTGGAATAATTGGCCAGCCGAAACGAATCCAACTCAACCGCAACGCCGCGATTCATGTGTGGGTCTCCGCATACTAGGACTCGTTGGGGTCCGACAAGTCGTCTTCACTATTGCCGCCGCGACATGTCAGATCGCATAAGCTGATGGCTGACCGAAATCCGATGTTGTGTTTACGCGCGAGCGCCCAATCGCCACTTTGGAAATTGCAAGTCGCTTGCGTGTCGAGGTAGGTATCGAACGCGCCGCCGCGCAGGCTCTTCAAGCTCCGCTTCTCTCCCGCGGCCGGCTCATCGGCTGATTCCAGCACGAAAGGATCGGCCGTCCACTCCCAGACATTGCCGATGAGTTGCTGTACGCCGCCGACGCTGACGCCGCCGGGAAACTGTTCGACGCTCACGGTCCGCCCGGGCCCCGAACCCCACAAATTGGCGCGGTTGCGATCCATCGCCTCGCCCCACGGATAGCGTCGCTGCAGCAGCGGGTGGCCGGCCAACGCCACCGGCCAACTTCCGGCCTTGATCCATTCGGCGTCCGTCACCATCCGTTTGCCAGCCCACCGCGAATAGGCCGCCGCCTCATACCAGCTGACGCCTACCACCGGATGCCTTTCCTCGCCCCGCGGGTAGCGGCCCTTGTGCCAATACCGCGGCCCTACATGGCCCGTCTCGTCGACAAAATCGAGCAGGGCGGGCAAGATCTCTTGATCCCAAATCGCCATCTGCTCATAGCCGCCGCTGGACACAAAATGATAAAACTGTTCGTTCGTGACCGGATAGCGATCGAGGTAATAGGCCTCGACGTGCACCGGATGGCTGCCATGTGCGGCCCCTTCGCCGTCCTGATCGCAGACGCCGGCGCCGAGGTGCAACTCCACGTCACCTTCCGGCACCAGGCACATGCCGTCGGACAGGGCCGCTCTGGTTCGCGCCAGCTGTTCGACCGTCAAATTGCCGATCAGTTGCCGGCGCAGTAAAAGCGCGTACCGGCTTTGAGTCAACATCTCGTCGACGAGTGATTGGACCCCGCCGGCGGCGCGTGGCAAGCTGGCCAGGGTTTCAACGACCTGGTCGGCGTTCTCGACGGTTTCCGCCTCCGGCAGCTCGTCCGGCAACTCCTTCTTTTTCAGAAAGGCGGCCGTACATCCCGCGCTCAGGGCTCCGCCCAGCCATTCGGGAAATCGCACCAGGACCGACGCGCATGCCATCCCCATCGGACCGGCCAGGGCACACATCCACCCCAATGTATTGGCTGTTTGCATGTCTCGCTTACCTCCAGTCGACTCAAAGTAACGTCGTCGGTTAGCCCGGGGAGCTCGCCAACTTGCGGATCTTATTCTTCTGCAGCATTTCGAATTGCTCGAGCACCGAGCCAATCACTTTTTCGGCTCCCTGGCTCGCCGGCCTGGGCCCATTGTGATTAGTGACGGGCTCGTTCACGGGCGCTTGCGTGGAGCGTTGACTCAAGAGTTCCGATTGTTTTTCCACGGCCCGCCGTAGTTGCCGCAATTCCTCGTTCCATTGCTCGCGCTCGGCGGCCACGATTCGCTTCTGCTCGCTTAACGCTTCAGTCAACTCCGCGCCGCGATGCCGCAAAGCGTCCAGCTCGTTTTCCAGTTCTCGCCGCTGCGATTGTTCGGCCGTCAATCGCTCGCTCAGCGAATCGTCGCTTCGCGCCGCGGCGAGTTGCTCGTGCAGGCGAGTCAGCTCCGCTTTGGCCGCCGACAGATCGCCGCGCAATTGAAGCGACTCCGTTGCCGACTCCGCCAGGGGACCAAACTGCGTCCGCAGTTGAGCCAGCTCGCCGCGCAAAGCCTCGCATTGCGCTTCGAGGCGCTCGACCTGTTCGCGAGATTGTTGGTTTTGTTCGATTTGCATCTCGAGCCGTTGTTTGGACTGCGCACTTTCGGCTTGCGCATGCAGAGCCCGATCGTTGGCCTGCGCCAATTCGGCTTGCTTCAGCTCCGCTTGTTTTTTTAGTGCCGCGTAACGATGCACCAGATCGGCGTCGGCCCTGGTGCGTTCGGCTAACTGGCGTTCGCACTCGCTCAGACTGCGACGCGACTCTGCCAATTGACGTCGAGAGTCGGCCAACTCGGCGCCGCGGACGTCGCACTCGGCCATCGTCTGTTCGAGGCACTCGGAAACCGACTGATATCCACGGCGTAGCTCGCGGATGGAGTCGCGCAAGGGTTGCTCAACCGACTTCAGCGATAGAGAGATTTCGGCCGGCACATTCACGCCCCTGGTCCACAAGGCACAGGCCGGGTGGCCGTCCCTCGGGGGGGTGCCGCGCCGACCCAGCATTCAGAAATCAATTGCGCGGCTGGGAAAGATGTGCTTTGACGAGCCGCCTTCGGAACTCTAGGTCACGGCATGCGGAAGTGCAAAAAAGCTCCGTGCCAGTGTCAGTGCTGTCAGGCCCGCGGTGCTGGCTGATTATCGAAAGAAGCTTGGACAGTCCTCTGACTCGCAAGGTGTTCTATGACAATCGCTTAGGAACAACAGTAAGACTACACAATTGGCATAGGCCTTGCGGATCGCGTAGGATATGTCATCTTTGTGGGCTGTAAATGGACGTGAATTGTCTTACCTGAGGGAGGGAGAGTGAACCATGTCGGTAAAACAAGCTCTGCTTGCCGCGTTGAGCCTCACATTGTTCGCATTCGTTGCCGTGCAAGCAGCCGACGCCCGTGACAACAGCGAAGGGGTGCGAACTCGTCTGGTCAGCCTGGCGAAGACGAATTTGGGCGATTGCGCCCCGCAGCCGGTTTGTTGCCCAAAACCCTGCATTACCTACCGCCATCGTGGCCCGAAGCTGTGCTGCGGGTGCTGCGAGCCGCCGGTGCAAACCGTGCTGTTGGTTAAGGATCCCTGCACCTGCTGCCCGGTGGAAGTGTCCGTTTGCCTGCCGGCATGCTGCAAGGGAGAGCCCACGGTGTGCTGCGGCGTCGGTTTTCTCGGCCGCGACGTGGTGAATTACGAATGGTGCTGTGGTTTCAGCGTGAGGATTGCCTTCAAGCACTCGGGCGATCTCATCGTCACGACGTGGGGGCGTTAGTCGGCGAGAGCCAACAATCTACAAGCTTAATGTCGGCCCGGAAGACCCGTTCTTCCGGGCCGATTTGCTTGCTGGCGGCGTCAGCCTCCACCGCCAGGCATCACCGTGTTTGCGATCATCGTGGCGGCACTGCCGATCGTGGCGGCGATCTTGTAGCTTGCCGGCGAAGCGCCGGGGCGTCGGGCTATTTTTCGGTTCGGGCTGGCGAATAACAAACAAGTCTAGTACGGATAACGATACGGTCCTCGGCCCCGATTGGCGCGCATGGCGCGCCGCTGCGCTTCGTACGCCCTTCGCTGAGCTTCGGCCGTGGCGCGCATTTGACGCCAATTCGCGTCGGCCTCATCCAGCATCGAGTGAGCGAAGAACATGAATTCGGCCTGACTCACTTTGTTGCTGCGCGCCAGCTTGTCGCCCTGCGAAGGGTTCGAAGCGGCCGGCACGGCTTGTTGCTTGTCCTTGTTGGCCTTCTTAGGTCTTCCGATGACTCCTTGGCGGCCCATGTCGTCAATTGCTTCGGCCAGCGCCCTTTCGGCGTTGGCAAACTCGTTTTTGTTCAGCACGTGGTTGTGATTGCGGTCCGCGGCGTCAAAAACCCTCTGCGCCAATTCATCAATCGTGACCGCCGCGCCACCCAGGGGTTGGCTCTTGGGCTCTTTCGCAACAGCCGGCAGCGCAACCACGCAAAGAACCGCCAAAACACCCTGAAACGCCATCATCGCCATGCGCATGTTGCACCCGCCCATGAATTGCCGCTGAGACCTCTTCTTCAAGCCTACTGGTCGAGCGGCTTGCGCGTCAATGATCGGCGCCGGGCGGATGGTTACAAGCCCAGAGCAACGGGATCGACGGCCTCGACCGACAGCGCGTCAGGCCGCTCGAAGTCTCGGAAACGCGGTGCGTGCCAGCGCGTGCTCGTGGCGCTTGAGGACTACCGCGGCCAGAGAACCACCAAATGCCACCGAGAGCTTCAGGGCGCAAACAAAGGGGTTGTTGCGTCCCACCAGCGGAATGCAATCCAGATCGCATTCGGGGTCCGGACGGGTGAGATTCAACGTCGGAGGCACGAAGCCGTCGCGCATCGCCAATGCGGTAATTGCCAGCTCGACGCTGCCAGCCGCGTTGATCAGATGGCCCAGGATCGATTTGGTGGCGCTGACGCATAACAGGTCCGCGGCGCTGCCCATGGCACGGCGGATAGCCCGTGTTTCGGCGATGTCGTTTTGTTGCGTCCCGGTGCCGTGGGCATTGATGTAGCCGATGTCCTCGGGCGCTGCATCGGCCACTCGCAACACTTCAGAGATCAAGTAGGTCAGCGCGTCGCTCTCCAGGTCGAGCCCCGTCACATGATGCGCCGTTGCCAAGAGCCGGCCGCCGGCCACTTCGGCGTAGATCGGGACCCGCCGAGCTTGCGCGTGGCTGAGTCGTTCGAGCACGAACATGGCCGCGCCTTCGCCCATCACGAATCCCTGGCGCCCCAGGTCGAAGGGCCGGCAAGCCTGTCGCGGATCGTCGTGTTGCGCGAGCACTCGCATCTGTTGAAATCCGGCGGCAAACAACGAGCTAATAATCTCAGCGCTGCCGGCCAGCGCAATGTCGCACTGGCCATCCTGGATCGCGCGCACGGCCCCCAGAACCTCGATCAGGCCGCTCGCACAGGCCGTCGAATGGCACAACCGCGGCCCGAGCAAACGGTGGCGGCTGGCCACTCGCGCGCAAGCCGTGTTGGGCAGCCACTGCTCCCACCAGGGAATCGAACCCTGCGGCAGCAGGTGCCCCAGGCCGAGCTTGTCCGCGCTCCAGCGAATGTCACCCATGTGGGCACTGATTCCACATCCAAAGCGGTCCGGAGCGATCGTGCCCTGCTCGATGCGCGCATCGGACAGCGCCTCGTCGGCCACATGATCGCAAAGGGCCAAGACCTTCAGCTCGTCGGGCGCGGACAGTTCCATATCCACGGGCGCCCCGATCATCAGGCCGTCTGGAATTCCCGGCAATCCGCTCAAGCGCCGCATGGCTGAGCGGCCCTCGCGCACGGCCTGCCATACCGTCTCGCGATCGGCGCCGACCGACGCCGTCAAGCCGATGCCGGTGATGACGACCCGCTCGGATTCTGGGGAAAAATGCGACACAGCGGCCTCGTAATGCACAAGCTCTACTGCGGCCGGCGATCGCGTTGGCGGTGCGCAATCCAAGACTGCGGCGCGAAAACCGCCAACTCGTTCCGACCATGGGCGGCAAACTGTACCCAACTACCCCCCGAATTGCCAATCGCAAAGCCGCGCCACTCGTCCTGACCTAAACAGGGTTGCTAGCGTCGCAAACCCCTGGCGCCGTTGGGAGGTAGGCTGCGACCGCGAACCGATCAAGCCGAAGGGCCGAAAATAATTTCGCCGGGGCGGTTGCAATCGCGCAAACAATTGATAAACTCCACGCTCGTGGGAAATAAGCCCAGGGATGGCCCAGGAATGCCTGAAATGAGGGGATGGTTGCCCATAGATGCCAGCACGGGGCTTGGGACGGTCTCGCTCCCGCATGCCACGCTACCGACGGTGACCAGGCCGCAAGATGCCCCAGACCCAGGAATTCATCCTCGGCGAATTTCCCCGCTCACTCGACGAGCGGCATCGGCTCTCGATTCCCACGGAACTGGTCAACTCGCTCGCCGGCGAGGGAATCGATTGCATCCTGACCAAGGAGCGGCCCGGCTGCTTGAGTCTGTGGAGCGCCGCCGCATGGCAGGCCCGGCTGGATCAAGGAGTGGAACTGATCAAAAGCAAGATGCGGGCGGGAAAGTTGGACGGCAAGCTGGAGGAAGTTCAGCTTCTGGGCCGCTTGCTTTCAACACGACACAAGACGGTGCAATTGGCCGGACGCGGCCGGCTGTCGATTCCCGATGGTTTTCGTGAATTTCTGCAGGTCGAACAAGGGGGCGACGTGATCGTGGTGGGAGCCGGCGTGTGCGTGGAGATTTGGAATCCCCGCGCGTGGCTGGCGCATCTCGAATCACACATGTCAGAATTCCGACAGCTCCTCGACAAGCTGTCCGGCTAACACAATACAACGTCCATGCCCGGCAGACAGGCTATCGCGTTTATACCCTGCCCGTTACCACCCGGTTGGGAAAGCAAGTCGCCAGGGAACGGGCCAGTTTGGCACGGATGTCAAAGACGTCCTGCTGCCGGGCATGGCGTTTATTGACTCTCGTCTCGTAGGGCCCCCCCAGCGCGGCAGGCGGCATTCGCTTCGCCTGCCAGCGCGCATGACGAGACAGATTACCCTTCGCCCAGACGGGGCCATCCTATTGCCAGCTCGCAAGCCACGATTCAAACGCGCTGCGCGGTGCCACCGCGCGAAAGACGCCGTTCGACGGCCGCGCCGATAAAGCCGGCAAACAGCGGATGCGCGGCGGTCGGCTTGGACTTGAATTCGGGGTGGAATTGCACCGCCACAAACCAGGGGTGATCTTCCAATTCGATGACTTCGACCAGCGAGCCGTCCGGGCTCGTGCCTGCGACAACCAGTCCGTTGGCCGCGAATTGCTGGCGATATACGTTGTTAAACTCGTAGCGGTGCCGGTGACGCTCGGAAATGACGAGCTGGCCATAGCAAGCGGCCGCTTTGCTTTCGGGCACCAGGTGAGCCGTCTGTGCTCCCAAGCGCATCGTGCCCCCTTTGTCGGTGATCGTTTTCTGCTCGTCGAGCAAACAGATCACAGGATGCGGCGTATCCTTGTTGAACTCCGTGGAGTGGGCCCCGGTCAGCCCCACCACGTTGCGCGCGAATTCGATCGCGGCGCAGTGCAAACCCAGGCAGATGCCTAAAAAGGGCATTTCCCGCTGGCGGGCGAAATGAATCGCCTCGACTTTGCCTTCAATCCCCCGTTCGCCGAAGCCGCCGGGGATGAGCAATCCGTCATACCCCGACAGTAGCCGCTCGGGCCCCTCTTGTTCGATCGCTTCGCTCTGGATCGGCTGAATCCGAATCTGCGCTCGATGAGCAATGCCCGCGTGATCGAGTGCCTCATACACCGACTTATAGGCATCACGGTGCTGGGCATATTTGCCGACCAAGGCGATGCTGATTTCGTGGTCGGGGTTGCGCAGGTTGTGCAAAAGTTCGCGCCACTTCTCCAACTTGAGCGTGCCGGCCGGCAATCCGAGGGAGTCCACGATCAGTTCGTCCAACTGGTTCTCGACCAGGCTCATCGGCACTTCATAGATCGAAAAATCCTTGTCCTTCTCCTCGATCACGGCCTCGATGGGCACGTTGCAGAAGAGCGCGATTTTTTCGCGGTCCTCGCGCGAAAGCGAACGTTCCGTGCGGCAAATCAAAATGTCGGGTTGAACACCGATCTGGCGCAACTGGCCGACCGAGTGCTGCGTGGGCTTGGTTTTCAGTTCTCCGGCCGCTTTCAGGTAGGGCACGAGCGTCAAATGGATGTACAAGCAGTTCCGCTTGCCGACGTCGAGCGAAAACTGGCGGATGGCCTCGAGAAACGGCTGGCTTTCAATGTCGCCGACGGTGCCGCCGATCTCCGTGATGACCACGTCGACGTCGTCGTCAGCCAGTTTGCGGATGCAGGACTTGATCTCGTTGGTGATGTGGGGAATGACTTGGACGGTTTTGCCGAGGAACTCGCCCCGCCGCTCCTTGTTGATCACGGATTGATAGATTTGACCGGTCGTGTAGTTCGAATCCCGCGTCAGCGGACTGTGGGTAAAGCGCTCGTAGTGCCCCAGGTCCAGATCGGTTTCGCTGCCGTCGTCGAGCACGTAGACTTCGCCATGCTGGTAAGGGCTCATCGTGCCCGGATCGACGTTGATGTACGGATCCAGTTTTTGCATTCTCACCCGCAGCCCGCGCTGTTCCAGCAACATCCCGATCGAGGCACTGGTCAGCCCTTTGCCCAAGGAACTTACGACGCCGCCGGTGACGAATATGTGCTTGGTCATAAAGGCTCGCGATGAAGGAATGCCTGGAGCGGAACCGGGATCGGGCGAACATGCTCAAAGGCGGGGCCAGGGTCGCTGATCCCTGGACCTTCATCTTATCGCTTCAGCGTGCGGCTGACAAACGCCCGGTAATCCTCGGGCGTATCGATGCCGACGGTCGGCTCGTCGACAACGCCGACGGCAATCTGGAAGCCGCTCTCCAGCACGCGCAGTTGTTCGAGACTTTCCAGTTTCTCCATCGGCGTGCGCGCCAGCCTCGCCAGGCGCAACAGAAAATCTCGCCTGTAAGCGTACAGTCCGACGTGCAGATGGAAGTGCGGCGGATCGGCGTCAAGCAGCTCGTCGCTCCAAGTACGCGCATGCGGAATCGGACTGCGGCTGAAATACAAGGCCCGGCCGCGGCCGTCGAAAACGACTTTGACGCACGCCGGGTCCTCGAGCATCGCGCGGCTGCGAATCGGCGTGGCCAGCGTGGACATGGCCACTTCCGGGTCTTCTTCGAGCAATTCGACCACCCGGTCAATGGATTCTCCAGCCAACTCCGGCTCGTCACCTTGCACATTGACCAGGATGTCGACGTCGGGCAATGCCTGGGCGATTTCGGCCACGCGATCGGTGCCGCTTGCGCACGCGGGACTAGTCATGCGCACTTCGCCGCCAAACGAGCGGATTGCTGTGGCGATATCTTCGTGATCGGCGGCCACGCACAGCCCCGACGGCCTGGTGGCCCGCATGGCTGCCTCGTACGTGTGTTGGACCAACGGCTTGCCGGTCTCGTTGAGCAACAGCTTGCGCGGCAATCGAGTCGAAGCCAGCCGGGCGGGAATCACCACGTAACTCGTCGAACGGATTCGCAACCGGGGTGCCGCATTCGCCATCCTGAACTCCTCCATGAATCGCCTGTCGGACGTTGACCTGACAGGCCGTTGCAACATGGGACTGGCCCCGAGCCAGTTCGCCCGAAAAAGCGTGAAAATCCATGTCGGCGAGGTGCCCGTCCCAGTTTTTCAACAGGCAGCTAACTTTTTATCCGATCACGGGCTTCCCGTGAAAGACGGGTTTTCCGGCCCTGTCGGCCGCCGGGGAGATTCGACTCGCAACTTCAATGCCGTCGGGCAAATGCGTTATCATCCAGATTGCCCCTGTGCTAGGCTTATAGGAATGTCGCTTGGCCGCGACCGCGGGTCAAAATCGAGCCTCGCGCCGGCCCGGAGACGGGCGGAAAAGTCGCCGCCGCGACCCAGCTTAGAATGGCAGGACAAAAGTCTTCGCCTTCTCCGAGACCTTAGAACGAGTGGCATGTCGCATGTGCGGAATCGTCGGATACATCGGATCGCGCCAGGCCGCGCCCTATTTGATTGAAGGGCTAAGGCGCTTGGAGTATCGCGGCTATGACAGCGCCGGCGTCGCCACGATCGACGGCGGCATTCTGTCGGTTTGTCGGCGCGCCGGACGGCTGGAAAACCTGGTGCGCGAGCTCGACGAACATCCCGCGCCCGGCCACGTCGGCATCGGGCATACGCGTTGGGCTACGCACGGAGCGGCGACCGATCTGAATGCCCACCCCCACGTCGGCGGCAACGGGGTCGTGGCCGTGGTGCACAACGGCGTCATCGAGAACTTTCGTCCGCTCAAGTCCCGGCTGCAAGGCGAAGGCTATCGCTTCCATTCGGCCACCGATAGCGAAGTCATCGCGCACCTGATTGCCAGTTGCCTCGACGAACAGCTTGCTCGCGAAGCGGCCCGCGCGTCCAATGGCGAGCAGTCGGCGACCGATGGTGTCATCGCTCCGCGCTACCGCCCGCTGGTCGAGGCGGTCCGCCAGGCGATCGGGCAACTGCAAGGCACCTACGGGCTGGCGATCTTGTTTCGCGATTATCCCGAGGTGATCATTGCCGCGCGGCTCGGCAGCCCGCTGGTCGTTGGCGTCGGCGATGGCGAGCACTTTGTCGCCAGCGATGCATCGCCCTTGGCCGGCCATACGGACCAGATCGTCTACCTGGCCGATCACCAGGTGGCGGTCGTCACCGCCGACTCGCTGACCGTGCTCGATCGCGATCACGGCCACGTTCCGCACACCGTGCGGGTGCTCGACATGGTGGCCGACGACGTGGGCCTCGACGGCTATCCGCACTACATGCTCAAGGAGATCTTCGAGCAGCCCGAGGCCCTGCGCAACGCCATGCGCGGGCGGCTGAGCCTGGATGAAGCCACGGCCGTTTTCGGCGGGCTGAACCTGACGCCGCAGCAAATGCGGGCCGTGAATCGCATTTTGCTCACGGCCTGCGGCACCAGTTGGCACGCGGCCCTGGTGGGCGAATACTTGATCGAAGACCTGGCCCAAATCCCCGTCGAAGTCGAATACGCCAGCGAATTGCGTTATCGAAACCCGCCGATGGACACCAGCACGCTGCTGTTTGCGATCACGCAAAGCGGCGAAACGGCCGACACGCTGGCCGCCTTGCGCGAAATGAAACGCAAGGGACATCCGACGTTGGCCATCTGCAACGTCGTGGGCAGCTCGATCGCCCAGGCGGCCGACGGCGGGATCTATCTGCACGCCGGTCCGGAAGTCGGGGTCGCCTCGACCAAGGCTTTTACCTCCCAGTGCATCACGCTGGCCATGCTGGCTGTGTATTTTGGCCGCATGCGCAATCTAAGTTTTGACGCCGGCATGCGCATCATCGAGCGGCTCCACGAGCTGCCCGACCAGGTAGCGCGGGCATTGCAAACGAACGACGTCGTCAAACAGATCGCGGCCAAATACTGCCACTGCACGAATTTCTTGTACCTGGGGCGGCAGTACAATTTTCCCACGGCGCTCGAAGGAGCGCTCAAGCTCAAGGAAATCAGCTACCTGCACGCCGAAGGCTATCCGGCCGCCGAAATGAAGCACGGCCCGATCGCGCTGGTCGACGAGCACACGCCCAGCGTGATTCTGATCCCGCACGGATTCGTGTACGACAAGGTGATGTCGAACCTGGAGGAGATCAAAGCCCGCGGCGGCCCGGTGATTGCCGTGGTCTGCGAGGGTGACACGCGGGTGGCCGACCTGGCCGACGACGTCATCGAAGTTCCGGCGGTGGAAGATTTCGTGCAGCCGATCGTCACGATCGTTCCCTTGCAACTGTTGGCCTATCACATCGCGGTGCTGCGCGGTTGCGACGTCGACAAGCCGCGCAATCTGGCCAAGAGCGTGACGGTCGAGTAGTTGCGCCTAGAGCATTTGCCAGGCGAACGAGCGACGGTCCGCTCCGGCATTCGCCGCGAGGCGAGGTGGCCCAAAGGGTTATTCCAGGGCAATCCGTGTGAAACGCCCGGGCCTCGTCTTTTGCGCTCCGTTAGAATGCCCCAAATCGAGCGCCAACGTGGATCAGTAAACGAGGACGCGTCAAGCTGGCCCGTTCGTCAGCATGGCGACGTGTCGCGTGAGCGTCACGATTGTGGGTACAGCGACTTTGCCCTTGCAATTCCAACAACTCATTGCGATCAAGTCGCTTTAGCACCGTAGGTGCGATCATATGTCAGCCTAGGCCAGCGGCCTAGGGAAGGGGTCGGGTAGTCGTAGTTCGAAGGGCTGTAAGCCCGCAGCTCCGCTCGGGTCGCAAAGTACGCCGTAGCG
>JBGQHN010000063.1:0-16440 GCA_041497975.1 Planctomycetia bacterium
CTAAGTTGGTTTCCTGGGGTGCCGTTTCCGCTGGGGGCGCATCGGCATCGGCGGTCGCTTCCGCTCTGGCAACGCGCTGGATGAATGTTTGCACCTTGTAGGTCTTGGCGAAGGGAAGTTGCTTGCTGGTAATTTTGCCGGCCAGGATCGGATAAGGCGCGACAATCACGAGCGCCGTGCCGGTCAGTGTCGCGCACGCCACGCTCGTTCGTCGCCAGGTCCACGAGGCGCGGAACGACTGCCATAGCAGACACGCAAGCGCGACCAGAAAAACTTCGAGCCCTTCCGGACGGATCCAATAGGCGATGGCACTGGCCGCGCCCGCCCCGGCCAAAGGCAACGCGCGCCCGCTGACGACGCCCGCCGAAGCCAGCCAGGCGGCCGTCAAATAGGCCAACAAGTGTGGCGTGTCGCTGTGCGCGTCGCCAGCGCTCCAACAGGGCACGGGCAGGGCCGCAAACACCAGGGCCGCGACGTTGGCCGCGCGCGTGTCGAACAGATTGCGGGCCAACAGCCACACCATCGCCACGCAGCCCAGTCCGCACATATACGAAACGATGACGCCGCCGACGGCCCAGGCACCCGGCTCGGCGCGGTAGCCGGCCCATTGCACGAGGCGCGTGGCGGCCAGCAGCATCGCCGGATAACCGGGGTGCTGGTCATGGCTGCGAAACGATTGGACGACGCCTTGCGGCAGGTCGCGGGCGATGGCGATGAAGGTGATGCCGTCGGCGCTGATGGTCGGCGATCGCGCGACGTGGACCGCCTGCAAGATCGCGGCGATCAGGATAGCCAGCCAGACGAGAGCGTGCGAGCCGAGCTGCCGAGGGTCCATGCATCAGCACCCGATTTGCTCAACCCAATACCCGCCACGGCGTCAGCAATAGAACTCGCAGATTGAACCACACCGACCAGTTGCGGATGTAGAACAAGTCGTATTCCAGCCGTTTTTCCAGCGACGTATCGCCTCGCCAACCGTTGATCTGGGCCCAACCGGTGATGCCGGGCAACACCTGCAAGCGTTGGCTGTAAGCAGGCAGTTGTTGCGAAAACGTGTGCACGAAATATGGCCGTTCGGGCCGCGGTCCGACGAGGCTCATTTCGCCGCGCAGCACGTTGATGAATTGTGGCAATTCATCGAGACTGTGGTTGCGCAAGACATTGCCGAGACGGGTGCAGCGTGGATCGTCCGGCTTGGCCCAGACTGGTCCCGTTTCCGCCTCGGCGTCGACCCGCATCGTGCGAAACTTGTACATCACGAACGGTTTGCCCCACAGGCCGGTGCGCTGCTGCTTGTAGATGACCGGCCCGCTGCTGGTGAGCTTGATGAGCGCGGCAATGAGCAGCATTGGCGCCGCGCACAGGCAGATCAAGCCGCCGGCCAGCACCAGGTCCAGCCCGCGATTGATAAGTAGCGGGAGACGTGCCGGCAGCTGCCAGGTCAGTTCCCGGCCGAACAATGCCTCGCGGCCATAGCTAGCATTGCTCGCCAACGGTGCCGCCGGGGAAAATTGCTCAGAGCTCATCGGATGGATTGACTGCCTGTTGGAAAATTGGGACAGGCACCTCGCGGACATGGTTTTTCTTGGGTTTTCGGGCGATCTGGCTCGGAGCCAGTCCCAATTTTCAACGGTCGGGTAATCTTCCGGGCGGGCCGAATCTCAACGGGGCGACGGCGTCAAGTGGGGGGGAGTCTAGCAAAGCTCTCAATCGGGACCTAGACCATTTTGCGCGGCCAGCCGTGGTTTCGTGCTTGGCGCCGGCCCAGAAGCGCCAGCAGCGCGTCGGCCGCGGGATGAAGCTGGTCGTTGCAGGTGCCAGCAAGTGATCCTGGCGGCCGCTCGGTCGTTCGCGGGCAGCGAGCCCGATGTGCGTGCCATCCGGACGTATCGGCCAAGACTCTGTTGACGCAAAGGGCGCATCCAGGGTAAGAGCTTGCGTGCGTGAAGCTGGTTATTGACCAGCAGTACGGTCGGCGAGCGCCAGCGCGCGGCCGATGTCATCGCGCCGAATGCGGCAGCGGTTCGAAATTCCGATTGGCCAATTGGCTGTAGCCTGCAAATACACCCCGCCAGCGCGGACGTGAGGAGCGATCACGTGGAACGCATGATCAACATTTTCGGACAACCGGTGTCGATCGTGGATCGCGACGGGAGCCACTATTTGGGCGGGCTCGCGCAGGACTTTGAAATTGACACGCAGAGCGCGTTTGCCGCGATTTGCGCGCCAAACTTCAACGTGCTGGATATTGGCTCCAATATCGGGTTGACGACAATTGCCTTGGGCCGTCTTTGTTCCCAGGGTAAGGTCTTCGCCATCGAGGCCTCTCCAGATACTACGAAATATTTGAAGCAAAACGTTGCTCGCGCCGGATTAAGGAACGTGTGCTGCGAAAACATGGCTGCATCGTCGACGGACGGAGAACTCAGCCTTTCGACCGTGGCCAACTTCAGCGCGGGTTCTTTCATTAATCGAAAATACCAGATTCACGGAAATGACTACTTGCACTACACCGTGCGCGCTCGTCCCATTGACGAATACCTGAAAACCCTGGGCGTGGATCGGATCGACTTGATCAAGATCGACGTGGAAGGTTTTGAGCTGGAAGTGCTTCGCGGCGCCCGGCAAACGATCGAAAAGTGCAGGCCGATCATCTATTGCGAAGTCAATCATTGGTGCTTGAACGTATTCCAGAGGTTGTCGCTGCCCGACTTCATCGAGCAAGTGTACGAATTCTGCCCCCATGTGTTCGCGATTGATTCGAACCTGCAATATTTGGAGTTGCGCGATCCCACTTCGCTGCACACGTTTTATCACGCGCACATCACGCGGTTCGGCTTCATGAACCTGTTGTGCGGTTTCGATCGCAGCGCCATGCTGGCGAAGCTTGGTTCGCTCTCGCAGTCCTATCAATTTGAGGTGGAACGTAGCGCGCTGCGTGCGCAACGCGATGCGCTGCTGAACTCCAGGTCTTGGCGTTACGCCGCGCCGTTGCGTCGAGTGTGGGCGCTGAGGAAATACCTGCGACGCGCCGCGTAAACACCAGAGCGCCCCGCTGACCGCGGGCCCGCGCCGTGGCTTCGAGGGCAAGGCCGACACGGCGCACCCATCCGCGAGGATCAAGCCTTGCTGCCGCCGCCAACGGCGACGTTGGCCTTCGACGCCGGATCGGCCTCGCGTTTCCTTTCGGCCGGGCAGGGTATGTCAGCGCGGCCGTGCGAGCCAATTACCCCTCGCGCTCGAAACAACCGACATTGCGGAAGCTCGGAACTAACGAGCACGGACGCGGCCGTTTCGGTCAGGCGGCTGGTGATGATGGCTCGCAGTTTTCCGCGCAATCCACGGGACGGCGCGCCGGGCGGCGGGCTTTCGTCGGACAAACACAGCACGATTGGCTTGTTGAGAAGCAGGGCTTCGGGAAATGGGAAGCCGTGCGGCACGATCACAACGGCATCCCCGCCCTCGGCGTTCAGACGGTCGATGCAATCACGCCGGCTAATCCATGGATCTCGCGACCGGATCGCTCGCCAGCGACCACCCAACCACGTCCGCGCTCGCGCTTTTTGCGCTCCGAGCCAGGCTCGTGTGCCACGCGCGGTCCGCATCAGTCGGACCGCGACTCGTGCCACGATCAGCAACATGCACAGCGCTATGCGGCTCCTGCCGACGAACGCCGCCGATTTCAAAGCGGCAGGCCACGCCCAGCGCGAGACAAACGATTGGCCGCCGCTCGCCCGGGTCAGCAAGGCCGCGGCTTGCGTCGTCTTGGCGACGCATTTGGCCACTTGCTCCTGTCCGCCGCGCAGCTGTGACTTCAAGTCTCGGGCAACGACCCTCAACGTTCCCAGGCCGTCGGGAGCCAATTGTTCGTCGTCGAGCACCAGGAAGCGGAGGCGGCCCGCGTATTGGTCGGCGTCGAGGTAGCCGAAGGCGCACGGCAACTGGTCGGAAAAACACGTGACGACCACCTCCTGGTCGGTGGCCGCCAGCAGCGTGGAAACGGCCTTCCGCACCGTCCGGGCCAGATCGTCCGTCGCCTGGTACGCGCTCTCGTGAAACGCGACGTGTTGTCCGGGCGCATGAAAAAAGACGTAGGTTCGCTTGCGCGGGCTGGAGGGCGTCTCGCGGCGAAGGACGACCGGCTCTTGACGCGGCACGTCCGCCGTGTCGATCAGTCGTCGAAGCTCGCGATCGAAAATCGGGTGGACATGATCGGGATGATAGCGGCGAACGATCTGTCGCTGGGCAGCGCCGAGCTCGCGCAAAAACCCCCGGTCGCCGGCGAGCATGAGCCGAATCTTTCGCTTGGCGTCGCCGATGTCTGTCGCCTCGCCGGGACCCGGTGAATCAAAACTGCGCGCCAACAGCGAACCGCGCATGTAGACCACCGGCCCACCTACGGCCATCATCTCGACCGGCGGCAGGTAGCAGCAGTTTCGAATGTCGTAGTGATACCAATAGCCCGAGGCACGACGATATCGGCTCAATTGTTCGTCGCGCGGAAGCGTGCCGACGACTCGCGGGTCGGAAGACTTCCGCGGTTGAACGCCGTACAGCTTGATGTAGGGCTCGGGGAAGTGCGCGTTGAGATAGTGATACTGATTCGCGTAGTGCGCATTGTCGATGTTTGGGCAGCAAGCCATGATTTCCGGTACGTGGGACTCGCATTCGGACCAGGTGCCTTCGTGTTGAAACACGTCGAGCGGAAGCGTATAGGGAACGACGGTCATCCGCTGGCGCAGCCAGGCATGCTCGTCGCTGACAGCTTCTTCGGCATGCGGGACAAAATGGAAATCTTCGCGTTCCTGGATCGAGCGAAACAGCCGCATGCTCCACAGCACGTCGGACAGGCTGCCCGGCTGCCCGTACACTCGATAAATAATTCGTCCCCGGTAGGCCTCGAGCATCGTCTCGAGCCAGGTTGGCGAAATCGTGACGATGACGGTGCCGAAGTACTCGTTGAGCAGTTGCGCAACGCGGGGAGAAATTCGGTTGTAGAAGAAGTTGTACTTCGACAGTTCGTCGAACACCTCCGGCGGCAAGGTGCTGCGCTGACTTCGATCCCAGTCCATGACGGCGGACTGGTCGTAGACGTCCGCCAGGTAGGGTGGGTTGAAGACTTCGTATCCCAGCGATCGCAGGCGGGGCAGCTCCGTCTTCGTCAGAACGACGTGCATACCGAGCCAGAAGACGCGCTTCCGTGGATCGTTGCTCATGGGGGTCGATCAACCTGGCATCATGCGAGGGTGGGCGGCTCGAGACGAGGCTGGTAACGCCGCGGCAGGCCCTGGTCAGGCGGCGTGCTTTGCTTGACGATGCGCGACGATCTCGATCTGGGGCAAAGGAAAGATGAATCCCACGCCGGCCTTGAGCATCGCGCGCTCGCGTTCGAGAAACTCTTCCTTGAAGTGCCACGGCAGGACCAGATAGTAGTCCGGACCGCGGTTGCGAGACTCCTCCTCGCTCACGATCGGAATGTTGGTGCCGAGCGTACGGCCGCCGAACTTTTTCGGGTTGCGCTCCGCGGCGCAATCCACCAGGCTGTGGTCGATGCCGCACGTTTGCAAGATCGTGTTGCCTTTCGTCGACGCGCCGTAGATATGCACCTTCTTGCCCGACGATTTGAGCCGCCGCAGCAGCGCGGACAGCTCGGTCTTGTGCCGCTCGATGGAGTCCTGAAAGTTTCGATAAGGCTCGTCCGTGTCGAGCTGCAGGTCGAACTCCTGCTGACGCAAGTCTCGAATGGCCGCCTGGGCCACCGCGTCGCCGTCGAAGACGAAGTTGTCGGAATGTGTCGCGTGAACGCGAAGGCTCGCGCCGTTGCAGTCGTTGAGGGTCGCGCGCACGACTTTCATCGACGAGCGGCGCAAGATGTATTCGAGCACCGCCAGGCTGTAATACTCCAAATGCTCATGGCAGATCGTGTCGTACGAATTGCAGCGCAGCATGGCGGGCATGTACGACATTTCGAAACACCACACGCCGTCCTGGGCCAGGTGTTGCTTCACGGCGCGCACAAACGCCATCGGATCCTCGAGGTCGTAGAACATCGCGATCGACGTAATGACGTCGAACGTTCTGCCGCGAGTCAGGCTGGTCAGTTGCTCGGACGGAAACAGGTCATTGACCACTTGCACGTCGTTCGAAACGGCCTTGGCCGCGTCCGACGGATCGATGCCATAGCGAACGTACGTGGAGGGATAGTGCCGCAGCAGGGTGCCGTCGTTGCAGCCGATGTCCAGCACCCGGGCCGTCGGCTTGTCCACCATTTCCACGACTTCGTTCACGATCCCGCGCAAGTGCTCGGTCATCGTGCGGTTGGTTCCGGATCGATACCAGTAGTCGCTGTACAAAATGCTGGGCGGCACGGAGACCGTCGTTTGCAACAATCCACAGGCCCGCTCGTCGCGCATCGGATCGCAGCGCACCAGCGCGGTCTCGATCTTGCGCAAGGGCGGCAGCTTGCCGTCGGGTCCGATGAACGAACCCTGCAAATACTGCTCGCCAAGATCGATGACCTTGGTCAACGCGGCCGAGCCGCAGACGCGGCAGGTTTGTCGATGCATCAGGTGCATGCTCGTAATTCCAAGGGTTGATGGCGGTTTACCCAGCCAGCCTCGCGCGATCAACGGATTGACCATACAGCTCGCCGATGCGCTCGATCAGTTCGCGACTGCTTTCGAGCCAATTGGGCCATCGATAGCCGTCGAGACGCGCAAGTGTGTTGCCCAGTTCGCCCCGCTCGTAGCGCAATATCAGTTCGGCAAGCGCGGCGGCCGCGCGCGGCCGGAAATACGCCGCATGCGATCCAGCCACCTCGCGATGGACCGGGATATCGGAGGCCAGCACCGGGCGCCCTCGGCTCAACGACTCCACGATCGGAAGATTGAACCCTTCCGCGTACGATGCCGTGATTAACGCCGCGGAATTGCGGTAGCAAAAATCCAGTTCGCCGTCGTGCACGTCGTGGAAGCAAAACAGCTTTCGACCGTGCTGGGCGTGGCCAAGCACCGCCTGTTCCAAGGGCGACGGGTGGCCGGCGGCACCGCGGCCGATCGTTACCAATTGGGCCTCGGACCCGCGCTGCCAAAGTCGCTCGAATGCCATGATGACCGTTGCCAGGTCCTTGCGCGGATCGAAGGAACCGACGATCAGGTAAGGATTGTCGCGATGCTTTTTTCCGAAGAGTTGGCGCAGTTGCGGACGTACGCTTCCGCTGGGGGGGTGAGCGTCGAGCCCCTCGCCAAGTCGAAACCACCCGCCCAAGAGCTCCGTGGCTCGACCCCCCGGAGTGCCATGTGTCGCCAGGTGGGCCTGCACGTCGTTCCACACCGATTGGGAAATGCAGAGCACGAAATCGGCCAGGCTGGTTACGTTCTCAAACCATTGCCCGAAAATCTTCTCGAAGTGGGTTCCATAGAGATCGCCGAAGCGCAGCGGAATCAGGTCGTACACGATCGCGCCCAGCGTTGCGCCCCGCGACACTGCCTGCCGCACTCCGTCCCAGACCTCGGGCGTGTTCCAAATCGTATCGGTGAGCAGCAAAACGTCGCCCGCCCCCGGATGCACGCCATCGGTCAAGCGCGAGCGCCGCGAAGCCGCGTGATGCACCGCGGCCAGTGTGCGCTGCACGGTCCTGTTGACGCGTCGAGCCGGGTGGATCAGGCCGGTCGCGGTCAATGTCCGCCGCAGAGCGCCTCGGAGCATGGGCAGCGAAATCGTCGACGTCCTGGCGGCTGATTCTGTGACGAAGGCTGGCGCGCCGCCGGGGTGTTGCGCGGCGTCGCCCGCGCCCGGCATCGTGCTGACTTTCTGAAAGCCAAGTATCGCGTCATAGGCAACGCCCTCGCATGCGACGCGCATCTGGCGGCCCGCGCTCGCGGAACAATTGACCAGGTTGCGGACGACCCGTTGCACGCCGGTGCCGCAATCACTGCGAAACGTCGGGGTGCAGTCGATCAGGATGCGGCGTGGTCGGATGGTCGAAGGCCGTGCCGCTTTGGTGGCGGGCTGTGAGTCAGGGTGACTGGCCCGAAGAGGGGTCACGATCGTGCTGGCTCCCTTTGGGTTCTGCTCACTGGGATCGATAAAGACGCTGCCCGAGTCTCTTCGTTCAGGCAGCCTTGAGTTTCGCGTCGTCGGGCTTTTTGCTCGACAAGGCGGCTAGGTCCTTGTCCACCATTTCGCACACGAGTTCCTCGAAAGCCACCTTGGGTTCCCAGCCAAGATTCTTTCGCGCCTTGGCCGGATCCGCCAGCAACTGGTCGACCTCGGCCGGACGATAGAATTTTGGATCGATAGTGACGTACTCTTTCCAATCCAAGCCCACCCGATCGAAGGCGATTTCGACGAATTCTCGCACGCTGTGCGTTTCGCCGGTTCCGACAACGTAGTCGTCCGGTTTGTCTTGCTGCAGCATCATCCACATCGCGCGCACGTAATCCCGCGCATGGCCCCAGTCCCGCTTCGCGTCGAGATTCCCCAGGCGCAGTTCTCCCTCGAGGCCGAGCTTGATGCGAGCCGCGCCGTTGGCGATCTTGCGCGTCACGAATTCCAGGCCGCGCCGGGGCGACTCGTGGTTGAAGAGGATGCCTGAGCAGGCGAATATGCCGTAACTCTCACGGTAGTTCACGGTGATGTGGTGGCCGTAGACCTTGGCGACTCCGTAGGGGCTACGCGGATAGAACGGCGTTGTTTCACGCTGCGGAGACTCGCGCACCTTGCCGAACATTTCGCTCGAGCTCGCCTGATAGAACCGGATGCGTTGGTCGACGTGCACGAGCGCGTCGAGCAAGCGCGTCACGCCCAGGCCGGTCACCTCCGACGTGAAGATCGGTTGCTCCCAGCTCACCGGCACGAAACTCTGAGCGGCCAGGTTGTAGACCTCGTCGGGCCTGATTTGCTCGACGAGCCGAATCAACGACGTCGAGTCGAGCATGTCGCCCTCGTGGAGCGTGAAGTGGTCCTTGAGGTGCTCGATGCGGGCCGAGTACTTGGTGCTAGTACGGCGCTTCATGCCGTGCACTTCGTACCCCTTGGAGAGGAGAAACTCGGCCAAATACGAGCCGTCCTGGCCGGAAATCCCCGTGACAAGTGCGATTTTCGGCATGACCACCCCTTAAATTCCATTTCAGGAGAGCGGCGAGGACTGTTAAACCGCCATCTCCTCGGCGGTTCGAGCGGGCGCGGAAGATACCAGCGTTTAAACAATGATGTCAAGGCAGGTTTTCAGCGAGTCTGCCTGTGCCCTCGTCGATGGCAGTGCCGGAGGGCCGCTGTGGCGCGACGTCGCCCGAGGGCTTGAAATGCCGCCGCGGGGTGAGCGCCAGGGCTCGTTCAGGCCGCCTGACGCTCGACCGAGTTGGAGTGGTGCTGGTAGGCGTTGACCACGTGTTCCGCCGGCCCGACCTCGCGGATTCGGCCGTGATCGAGCCAGATCACGCGATCGCACATCTTCGAAATCGAATGCAAATCGTGGCTCACCATCACCACCACTCGGGCGTGGTCCAAAAGCTGCTGGATCCGGGCCTGCGCCTTGCACTGGAACGCCAGATCGCCGGCGCTCAACACCTCATCGACGATCAGGATCTCCGGTTCGATCGCGGTGGCGATCGAAAACGCCAACCGGACCATCATGCCGGTCGAGTAATAGCGCAAGGGCATATTCAGGAAATCGCCCAGTTCGCTGAATTCCGCAATCTGACCCAGCTTATCGCGCAGCGTGCGCGCCGTCTCGCCCTGAAAGTAGCTGCGAAAGGCGATATTCTCCCAACCGCTGGCATCGCGTTCGAAGCCCAAGGTGATCTCGAACAGCGAAGCGATCCTGCCCACGACCACGCGGCGTCCGGTGGTGGGGGGATAAACTCCGGCCAGCACGCGCAGCAACGTGCTTTTGCCGGCCCCGTTGTGGCCGATGATTCCGATGCGGTCACCCTCGCCCAGCCGCAGGCTAATGTCCTCGAGCGCCCGCACTTCCATGATCGCCGACGCGCGTCGCCGAAACATGCCCTTGACGATGTATTCTTTGAAGGTGATTCGGCCATGGGTGCGCACCCGAAAGGTAAGGCCGACATTTTCGAGCTCGATCAGGGCCATGCCGCTCAATGCTCCATCGTCACCGTCAGAATCAGCAACTGCACCTAGCGCGGTTCAAAGATAGAAAATCAACCTTCGTTAGAGACGGACGAGCGCTAGCGATGCGATGGCGAGAAATGCCGCGACGACGCCCACGGCCGTGCAATAGGCGCCCAGCGGCGGAAGCCGGCCTTCCAGAATCGGCACCCGCAGCAATTCGATGAACACCGCCAGCGGATTGAATTTGAGCAACCACTCCACGCGCCGTTCGGCCAGCATTCGGGCCGGGTACATGATCGGCGTGAGATAAAACAGGATCTGGAACAAAACTTCAACCAGGTGTTGCGTGTCCTGAAAAATGACGTTCGTCAGCCCGCAACATAGCGCCAGCGACCAGCCGAGCAAGAACATCAAGGCCAGGGTTGGCAACAAGCTGAACAGGGCTGGCACGTTGCCGAACCCGTGAATCGACCAGGTGAAAACCAACACGACGGCCAGCGCCGCCAGGCCGTGGATCGCGGTCCCCAACACCGTTCGCAAGGGATAGATCGCCAACGGCGCGGACTGCTGGCGGATGTAGGGCTCGCCCTGAAAAAAACACTGGCAACCCTGAGTGGCCGTGCTGACCACAAAGTTCCAGAAGGCCAGTCCCGTCAAAAGGAAAGGCGCGAACTGCCGATAGTCGGTCCCGAACACCGGACAGAAGACGACGCACAGCACCGTGGTCATCAGAATCGGATGCAAGAGCGACCAACCGATGCCCAGCGCGGATTGGCGATACCGGTTGCGCAAATCGATGCGGACCAACGACGTCCAAAAATATCGAAGTCGCCAGATGCCCGCCAGGTAAGCAACCATGTCGTTGGCCTCCCTGCCAACCGCAATTGGACTGAGCGAAATGATCGAGATGGGACGTGCCTGCCCCCAGCGTGCCCCAAGGAACGTACGAGTGGGCTCTCTTGTCGAGGCCGCGATCGAACTGAGGGGGCGGAGTCTACTGGGGATAAATACCCCGATCAAGACGAATTCGCCGGGCCCGCGCGCAACCTGTTTCGACGAAGCATGTTTTCGCGGCGCGGCGTGGCTCCGAGGCGTGGTGTCGCGGACCGAGCCGACGGACCCGTTTGGCATTCGAGAAATTGCGAAGTTCTGGTAGTGTTGCCTCTCCCGCGAAGCGTCTTTCGGCTCGTCCCTGCTAGCGATCCGACGACCGGCGCTCGCTCGCCCGTTGTCTAGCCGCAGACCCCTGGTCATTCCGCGACGCGAAAAGAGAAATGGCCCAGCCAAAGCTGCGAGTGTTGGTCGACCTTTCCATGGCGCTGCGCGGCTATTGCGGAATTGCGCAAGACGTGCGGCTGCTGTACAAGGTGCTGGCCTTGTGCCCCGACGTCGAAGTGACCGGGCTGGTGTATCACCCGCGAAAGTTCAGCCCCTTGCACACATTTCTCCGGCCCGACGCGGCGCGGGCCGATCGCCTGGCCAACCAGGCTTCGTTTCTGTGGGCGCTCTCCGAAGCGGAAATTAAGTGGCCGGATTTATGGCCCTTGCGGGCTCTGAAGCAGTTGCACTATTTTGCCAAGACCTTTTGCACAGGCCGGGCGCACTGGGATCGTCTGGACACCGAGACGTTTTGGAGCGTCATTTGGCGATTGCTGTTCAGTCCTACCTTGTCGCCTCACGACCTGCCGCTCGTGCGTGAGGGCGACTTTCGTTTGTCGAATCTTTCCAACGGCATGGTGTACGGTCGGGCGCTTCTGAAGGGGCCGCCGATCAAGCTCGACACGCGCGGGTACGATTTCTTTATCGTGCAAGGCTCGCGGCCGTTTCGCATCAGTCCCGGGACGCGCCAGATCGTGCGGCACCACGACATGATTCCCGTGCGCGAGCCGGACACGATCTCCAGCCAACTGTTCATCGAGTGGCACCACAAGGCGATACGCCAATCCCCCAGCAATGCCTTCTACGTATGTAATTCGGAACCCACGCGCGACGATCTGACCGCCATGTATCCGGAGCTGAAGGGGCGAAGCACGACGATTCCCTGCATGCTATCCGACGCGTATCATGGGGAGTCCAACCCGGATGCTATTCGACCGATTATCGACCTGCGGCGTTCGGCGGCCGCCGGAGCGACGCCTGGGCGGCGGTTGAAACGGACGCCCCGGTACATCCTGTCCGTCGCCACGCTCGAGCCGCGGAAAAACTTCGTCGGTCTGATCCGGGCATTCAACGCGTTGAAAGTTCGCTCCGCGGCCGACGCGAGAGTACGCAACCTCAAGCTCGTGATCGTGGGCAGTCCGGGCTGGAAGTACGAACCGATCCTGGCGGCCATGCGAGACATGATTCGGCGCGGCCAATTGATTCACCTGGAAAATGTCGCGGCCGAGGAGCTGCGCCTGCTGTATACGCATGCCGAGGCGTTCGTTTTTCCTTCGATGGGCGAGGGCTTTGGAATTCCGCCGCTCGAGGCCATGCGGTGCGAAACGCCGGTGGTCGCTTCCGACGTGCCCGCGCACCGCTGGGTGCTGGGCGATGCGGCCCTCTATTGCGATCCGTACGACGTGGCGGCAATCGCGTCGACGATCCAGCGGCTCGTGGCTTCCGACGAATCGGACGCTTTGCGCGACGAATTGGTCGCTCGCGGACGGGAAAGGACCAAGCTGTACTCGCTCGAGCGCTGCTCGCGGCAATGGCGGGATTTGCTCTACCGCTTGAAGTACGCGGACGAAGCCGGCACGCGGCCCGGTGGCGAGAGCCGACAAGCGCAAAGCGTCAAGCAGCCCGCAGTGGCCTGTACGGGATCTTAGCCACCGCGGCGTCCGCGTCGACATTGTCAAGTTCGCCGGTTTGTTGTTGCAGCGCCTCCGGCCTTTCGCAAAACGCGTGCCACTGCCCCATCGCGTGTTCGAGGAATTCGTGCTTGAACCGCTCGACGCCGAATCGCATCGCGCTTGCGCGGCAATCCGCCGGCTTGATGCGATGCTCTTCACGCTCGAAGGTCTGGATGGCTTCGACCACCGCCGCGGGCGTTTGCTCGTCGAAAAACAGGCCGGTCGGCGCGTCGGAATCGAGTCCGCGAATCGTCTCCAGCGCGCCCCCGCGGCCATACGCGATTACGGGCGTGCCGGCTGCCTGCGCCTCGACCGGCACGATGCCGAAATCTTCCCGCGCCGCGAACAAAAACGCCCGGGCCCGGCCGATCAGGTCGCAAAGCACCGTGGAGTCTTGATATCCCAACATCGTTACGTTCGAAGTCGCCCGGGCGCGCAGTTTGTTCAAGTCGGGACCGTCGCCGATTACGACCAGCCTTTTCTTCGGCATGAGTGCAAAGGCGTCGACGAGCACGTCGAGCCTTTTGTACGGCACCAATCGCGACGCGGCCAAATAAAAATCTTCGCGGCGCTGCGAGAGCCGGAACGCTTCAGTATCGACGGGCGGATACACAACCCGGGCGCGGCGGCGATAGGCCTTGCGAATCCGCCCCGCGATAAAGTGGGAATTGGCCACGAACGAATCGACTCCGTGCGACGTCCGGGCATCCCACATCCGCAGCTTGTGCAGCATCCAGCGGGCCGCCACTGCCTTGAGCCCGCGATTCATGCCGGCGCCGGCAAGGTACTCGTGCTGCGCGTCCCAGGCATAACGCATGGGCGTGTGGACGTAGCTGATGTGCAACTGGTCGGGCCCGGTCAGCACACCCTTGGCCACGCAGTGATTGCTGGAGATGACCAGGTCGTAGCGCGACAGGTCGAGCTGTTCGATCGCCAGCGGCATGAGCGGCAAATAGGCCGTGTATTTTCGCCGGGCCAGTGGCAGTCGCTGCAAAAAGCTGGTGGTGACCGTCTTGCCGGCCAGCATGCGGCGGTCGGAGTGCGGCAGAAAATCGAGCAAGCTGAACATGTCGGCCTGGGGAAACAGCGCGATGAGTTGCTCCACCACGCGCTCCGAGCCGGCGTACGTCACAAACCAATCGTGAACAATCGCAACTCGCAAAGGCCGCTTCCTTGTGCTCCGGTCCGTGCGTCTTGGGCAAGGGTTCGCGAGTCCGCGGTCCGATTGCCAGCCGCGAACTCATCGAACGTCGCTACGGGGTCAAGCAGACTAGCACAACCGGCGGTCGCCGAGAATCGCGATTTCGTAGACGTCGGGGACTGTCCCAATTTTGCGTAGTCTTCGGAGCAGGGCACCGTGGTCACGCATTAGCGTGATCCATGGTCGGGACTGTCCCCTTCCGCGACGCCGGCAGCCGTTGGCAATTTGGGCGGGATCCGTACCAACCGGGCCGCGGACCGGATAAAATCTTTAGGCGGCGCTACAACCAATCCTCGGTGCAACGGGTGCTTGAGTGAGCGGATCGTCGGAACGTCTTTTAGCAGTGGCACGCGGCGCGGCGAAGGTGAATCGCCGGGTTGTGCTCAAGGGAGCCGGCGCGGCCGTTGCCGGCGCATTGGTCAGGTTGCCAGCTCGCACGCTGGCTGCCGCGGGCGCGTCGGCTGCCAGTCTGGTTCCCGGCAAGGACGCGCGGCTAGTGGTGCATACGGCCGAACCGGTCGTGTTCGAAACGCCCAGCGAGCTGCTGGCAGAAAATCGCGTCACACCGACGGAGCTGTTGTTCGTGCGCAATAATCAGCAGCCGGCCGATGCGGCTACCATGAAACCGGCGTCACTGGCCGGTTGGAAGATTGAGTTGGCCGGCCAGGTCGATCGCCCATTGACTTTGGACGCGCAGAACTTGACCGCACTGGCGCAAGAAGAAGTCGAGATGGTGCTGCAATGTTCGGGCAATAGCCGCTCGCTGTTTGCCGCTTCCGCGATGACCAAGGGCACGCAATGGGGCCGCGGCGGAATGGGAAACGTGCGTTTTGGCGGCGTGCGCCTGCGGGCGGTCTTGGATCATTGCGGCCTGAAGATCAAGCCGAACGCGCGCTACCTGACCGCGGAAGGGACCGATGCGCCGAAACCAGGCGAACAGGATTTCGAGCACAGTATTCCGTTGGACGAGGCGCTCAACAAATCGCTGCTGGCGATACGCCTGAACGGCCAGCCGCTGGCCGCGATTCACGGCGGGCCGGTGCGGCTGGTGACGCCGGGCTATTACGGCACCATGCACGTAAAATGGCTCAGCCGATTGCGCTTCGAGTCGCGCGAGAGCGACCACACCAGCCAGATTCCCAACTATCGCACGCCGCGCGAGCCCATCAAGCCGGGCACGCCCTATTCCTACACGTTTGAAAACAGCGAGCCGAACTGGCGCATGAAGATCAAGTGCGTCGTGCTCTCGCCGGCCGCCGGCTCGAAGGTGTCGACCCCCGACGTGCGTGTTGTCGGCGTGGCTTTCAACGATGGCCAAACCGCGATCGATACCGTGCTGGTCTCGCCCGACGCGGGCCGCACGTGGCAGCGGGCCGAACTGGAGGCGCCCGGCAGCCCGTACGCCTGGTATCGCTGGCACGCCAGGCTGAAGCTTCCCGCAGGCAAGCAGCAGATTTGCGCCATGGCCGTCGACAAACTGGGGCGCAGCCAGCCGCCTGACGGCGCGATTCACTGGAATCCGCAAGGGTATACCTGGAACGGCGTGGAAAAGATCGACGTCCAGGTTCCGCCGGGGTAGATCGCTTTTCACCAGCGTGACGCCGCAGCGGTGGCTGGTGGCAATAGCGATTTCTTCGGGTTAAGTTCTGGACCTCCCCCAAGAGCCTCGACAGATCGTCCACGGTGTCGTCGACCGGCTTGTTAATGCGCGTTTGGTGGGCCGAAGGCCCAATCTGCGATAGCCAGGGGCGGCTAGCCCCTGGGAATTGTTCGCGACGCGTAATTTCTTAAGCCCCAACGGGCCGAACGGGGCGTTCTGCCCGCTTGCCAAGAGGGCAAGCGTCCGCGAAAAAAAAGGCGCCCCCTTGGGACTCGTGACGAGACAATGCGCGGTGGTATCCAGGTGCGTTGCACCTGGCTGTTGCAGGTTGGACCTTCGGTCCACTATTTCGAGCGGCGAAGAGCGTGCCTCGTCTAGAGCTGTTCCGCGATCCGCAATAGCTGGTTGTACTTGGCCAGTCGCTCGCCACGAACGATCGAGCCGATCTTGATCGATTCGGCCGCCGTCGCCACCGCCAGATCGGCGATCGTCGTGTCTTCGCTCTCGCCGCTGCGGGCGGAGACCACGTACTCATAGCCGTGTCGCCGGGCGAGCTTGATAGTTTCGAATGTCTCGCTCAGCGTGCCGATCTGATTGACTTTCACCAGCACGCTGTTGGCGACGCCCATCTCGATGCCGCGTTGCAACCGCGCCAGATTGGTGGCGAACAAGTCGTCGCCCACCAGCCGGACGCTGCCGCCGAGAGTGGCGGTAAGCTGCTGCCATCCGGTCCA
>JBGQHN010000064.1:0-16283 GCA_041497975.1 Planctomycetia bacterium
CACAATTCGGTGTTGCGGCCGCTTGCGCACCTCGAGGACTCAGGCCGCATCAGCGTTACGCGCGTCGGCTGCGACAGCCAGGGCATGATCGATCCGGACGATGTCCGCAGGGCGATCGGGCCCGCCACCCGGCTCGTCGCGATATGCCACGCGTCGAACGTAACGGGCGCGATTCAGCCAATCGCCCAGATCGGAAAGATTGCCCGAGAGCGCGGAGCTCTCGTGTTGTGCGATGCGGCGCAGACGGCAGGGCACATGCGGCTTGACTTCGACGAACTTCACGTCGATTTTCTGGCGGCTTCTGGCCATAAGGGATTGTTGGGTCCCCTGGGCACCGGCGTGCTGGCGGTCCGCGGGGAAGTGGCTCATCGATTGCAAAGCGTGCGTCAAGGCGGCACCGGCACCGTGAGCCAGCAGACGCGACAGCCCGAAGAGCTGCCGGCCAAATTCGAGTCGGGCAATCTCAATGTGCTCGGAATCGTTGGCTTGGGGGCCGGGGTCGAGTTCCTCCAGGAGCGCGGGCTCGAGACATTGGAGCGCGAGGGTCGAGAGTTGACGAGTCGGCTGGTCGACGGATTTCGATCGGTCCCGCGACTGCGCGTGCTGGGGCCGGAATCGGCGGCGGCGCGAGTGCCCCTGGTCAGCGTCGTGCTGGAGGGCTATGATCCGCAGGAAGTAGCCCTCAGCCTGGACGCCGTGCATCGGATCCAGGTTCGATCGGGCCTGCATTGTGCCCCGGCCATGCACGAGTCGCTGGGAACGCTCACTACCGGCGGCACGGTGCGATTTAGCCTGGGCGCTTTCACGACCTCCGGAGAAATCGACGCGGCCGTTGAGGCCGTCGCTGAAATCGCCTCCTCGCAAATGTGGATTTGAGGGTGCGCACCCAAGCCTGGTTTTCGCGAACGGTTGCCTCTGGCTGATGGAAACAGAATCGATTGCCATGCATGAAAAACCCTGGTTTGAAGAGGGACTGCGATTCGAATGCACGCAGTGCGGCGATTGTTGTACGGGCGCCCCGGGGTTCGTGTGGGTCAACTCAGAGGAAATCGAGGCCCTAGCCCAAAAGCTGGGAATCAGCACCGGCGAATTCGAGAAGAAGTTCGTGCGCCAAGTTGGCATCCGTAAGAGCCTGATCGAATACGCCAACGGAGACTGCGTATTTTTCGACGGCGTCAAGCGCAAGTGCACCGTCTACGACGCTCGGCCGCGGCAATGTCGCACCTGGCCTTTCTGGCAATCGAATGTCAGGACGCAAGAGGCATGGGAACAAACCTGCGCGGTTTGCCCCGGCAGCGGCCAGGGAAAGCTCTATCCGGCCGAACAAATCGTGCACCAGATCTCGATCGTCAAACTTTAGTCGGGCGCCGCCAAGTCATGGGGTGTACAACCGCGATGGCGGCGGTGCTGGCGCTGTTCGAGCCAGGCCGCTGCGCTCGACGCGGGCTCACCCGAATTCGTCAACTCTCGGGTTTGCTTAAACTTTGCCGGTTGTAAGGCCGATCATTAGGCCCGCAAGGTTCGTTAAAGGCCATCGACTTGCGCGAGCAAATCCATGGCAGGAGGCCGTGTGGCAATTGTGGCAAACGACTAATATCAAACGGCTTAGGAAAACCGTCCGCACGACGGACCATGAGCCTGACTTGTAAAGCATTGAAAACAAATCACTTGTTGAATACCTCGGAGGTTTTGCGATCATGATCATCGTGCCCGATAGCGGCCACAGGGACGCTGAATGGGCCCGTTTGATCTTGACTGTAGTTGTTACGCCATCTACACTTGGAGCATGACAGCGCCGGCCGAGTGGGCTCTTTTCGCCTCGCTCGCTCTTTTCTCAAAGGAGAACCGCGTCGTGACCAAGAAAGAGATTGTCAAAACCATTTCCGACGAGATCTGGTTGACTCAGCTCAAGACCAAGGAAATCGTCCAGAAGACTTTCGACGCAATCGTAGAGACTCTCGTTGAGGAGCGCAGGATTGAACTGCGAAATTTCGGCGTTTTTGAGGTCAAAAAGCGGGCGGCACGCAAGGCGCGCAACCCTCGAACTGGGGACAAGGTCTACGTGCCCGAGAAGTTCGTCGTAACCTTCAAGCCCGGCAAGGAAATGGAAGAACGTGTGCGCGAGCTGGAACGGCAGGCAGCGGCGGCAGCCGAAAGAGGCCATGCTGGCGCAGACAACACCGGCGGTGATAGCAGGCCCGTCACGGAACCGCTTGGCCGCTCGGGCTTTAACGCGCAAAACACCGCGGGCTGATGGACTTTTCAATTCGCGGCGCTGTTGTCCTGGACCGCAACTTGACCTCGGCGCAAGTGGCGACAAACAGTACTCTACCGGCGAAATTTCGGGTCATTATCGAAGCTCAAACACATCTGCTTCGAAGCGTGTTCTGACGCAACGGATTGAAACGAGAACGTCATCGGTCTGGCCGACGGCAAGCGCGCGCGGCAAGCCCGAACGAGACGTGTATCGAAAGCTCTCTGGAAACTCGGAGAGCTACTTGGATCACGGAGGAGTCGTGTGATGCGCAGGCTACTGATGGCCGCGACCTTGAGTTTGCCGATTGGCGCCACCACCGGGTGTATTCTGCCGATCTATGAAGGCGACCAGGCGGTCCGGACCCAAGAGCTGATCTTCACGTCGGAAAACCTGCGCCAGATCCTCGAAGAGTGGCAGCGTATATGGTTCCTCGATCAGCCCAGCCACTTGTCGCCATATCGCACGCATGGCGGCATCATTTGACCGCCCACACACTCAGCAGTCGCTCGCGTGAGCCGCTCCATCGACGGGCGGCTCGCTTTGTTTGATGCCCCGAAGGTCTGACCGGCTCGGCCGCTCAACATTGCTCGTCCTTCCGGCGGCCGATACATTACACGCTGCTCGTGTGACGGTTTGAGTTTCCAGCTCATGACGGCGACATCTGGTTGGTTGCGTGAACCCTTCTTCCATCGATCTGTCGGTCCGCCTGGGACGCTTGCGGCTTGCCAATCCGATCATGGTGGCTTCCGGAACGTTTGGGTACGCGCGGGAAATGCAGGGACTGGTCGAACTGGGCCGCTTGGGAGCGATCATTCCCAAGACCGTCACGCCGCGGCCGCGCGCCGGCAATGCTCCCTGGCGCACGATCGAAACCGCCGGAGGCATGCTCAATTCGATCGGATTGGACAACGACGGGGTCGAAGCCTTCGTGGAACATCATTTGCCGTACCTGGCGAGCCTCCCGGTGCCCGTCATCGTTAGCATCGCCGGCCACGACCTGGGCGAATTTGTGGCTTTGGCGACTCGGCTCGACAACGAGCCCGGCGTCGCTGCGTTGGAATTGAACATCTCTTGCCCCAACGTCAGCGGCGGAGTCGACTTTGGCAGCGACGCCACGATGTGCCACAAGGCCGTCAGCGGAGTCCGCGCGGCCTGCCGACTGCCGGTGTTGGCCAAGCTCACGCCCAACGTGACCGACATCGCCTCGATCGCCAAAGCCGCGGCCGACGGCGGCGCCGACGCAATCTCGGCCATCAACACCTGCCAGGGCATGGCCGTGGATTGGCGGCGGCGCAGACCGCTTTTGGGCGGCGGCATGGGCGGCCTGAGCGGGCCGGCCATCAAACCGATCGCCCTGAGAGCCGTCTACCAAATCGCCCAGGCCGTCGATATTCCAATCGTCGGCATCGGCGGAATTGCCACGGTCGACGACGTCATGGAGTTTCTCGTCGCCGGTTGCACCGCGGTGCAGATCGGCACCGCGAACTTTTATAACCCGACGGCGACCATGACGATCCTGGATCGCTTGGGCGACGCGCTGGCCGAACTGGGCGCAACCAACGTGGGCCAGATCGTCGGCACGCTCGAAATGAACCAGCCCCCGGTGCGAGTTGTCGATCACCACTGAAGTCCCAAACGCGCTGCCGCGCCTTAACTCATTAACTTCAATCAGGTCTCATTTTCCGCTATGCGCGTTCTCTCGGGCATCCAACCCACGGGCCGTCCCCACTGGGGCAACTATTTCGGTGCCATCCGGCAATACATCGATTTGCAGGACGAGGAGGAGTCCTACTACTTCATCGCTAATCTGCACGCGCTGACTACCGTCCGCGATCCCGCGCAGTTGTCGTCCTATACGCTCGACGCGGCGATTGATCTGTTGGCCCTCGGGCTCGATCCGGCGCGAGCCACGATGTTCGTGCAATCCGACGTGCCCGAGGTTTCCGAACTGTGTTGGATTTTGTTGACCGGCACGCCCATGGGATTGCTCGAACGCTGCCACGCCTACAAGGACAAGAAGGCCAAGGGGTTGACGGCTGACGCCGGGTTGTTCAGCTATCCGGTGTTGATGGCGGCCGACATACTGGCTTACGACGCCGACGTCGTGCCGGTCGGCGATGATCAACTGCAACATATCGAAGTCTGCCGCGACCTGGCCGGCAGCTTCAATCATCATTTCGGTCAGGTGTTTGTAGTGCCGAGGGCCAAGATTCTCGACGCCTCCGCCAAAGTGCCCGGCACCGATGGCGAGAAAATGTCGAAGAGCTACAACAACACCCTGGAAATCTTTGAGGACCCCCAGGCGCAGCGGAAGAAAATCATGCGCATCACCACCGACTCGCGGCCGATGGCCGAGCCGAAGGGGCCCGAGAGCGATCACCTGTTTCAGCTCTATTCCCTGGTCGCCAGCGAAGAGGAGCGGGAGCGGATGGCGGCCCTGTATCGTCGCGGCGGCTTCGGCTATGGCGAGGTGAAAAAGTCGCTGGCCGAGGCGGCCGAACGCTTTTTCGCCGAGGCACGCTCGCGCCGCCAGGAACTGGCCGCCCAGCCCGACCGCGTCCGCGAAATTCTGGCCGACGGCGCCTCGCGGGCCCGAAAAAAAGCGTCACAAGTTCTGACCCGGGCCAAGCGAGCCAGCGGTTTGACCTATTGAGTTAACATCCCTGCCGCGGCAAACCGCATAACGACGGGTAGAACTTTGTCACACGCCTCCGCGCCAAGCCAGATCGAGCGCTGCGGCATTTGGCTGATTGCCAACGTGCTTCTGACCGCCGCCGTGGCTTGGGTGGCCTTTCAAATTCAACAGGAGGGAATCGCGCCGGCGGCGTTGTTTCCCCTCGCGGTGGGCACGCTGCTCGGCGCGGGCGGACTAGCGATCTGGCGTGTCGTGCGCGCGCCCAGCCGGCGGATCGCCCTGGCTGGGGCCATCGTCTGGGGCTTGCTGGTCGTCGTTGGTCAGGACTACATTGGCCATAGATATCGCGTGCGGCACTACGACGACGAACTCGCGCGGCAAGATCCGCTCGTGGCGGCGGCCATGGCGCAAGACTTTCGGTTGCGGCCGACGTTTGCCGAGCATCTGGCCAGCCGGGTCCGTGCGCACGGTGCATGGTGGTCCCTCGATCTGGCATTGACCGCCGGCGCCTCGGTCTTGGCATCCGCGCTAGGCATCCGCAGAACGCAACCTACGAGCCCCATCGAAGCATAAAGCCGCGCATGACAGAGATCATCGGCATTGGAACCGACATCATCGAGTGCCTGCGTATCGCCCAGATGATCGAGCGGCACGGCGAGCTGTTCATCAACCGGGTGTACACGCAGCACGAGATTCAATACTGCCAAAGCCGCAAGCTGGCCACACAACACTACGCCGGGCGCTGGGCGGCGAAAGAAGCCGTCCTCAAGGCGCTTGGCACCGGCTGGCGCAAGGGAATTAGCTGGCGCGACATCGAGATCCGCAACGAGCCGGGTGGGCGGCCCACGGTGGCCCTGCGGGGTGGCGCGCTCGACGTCGTCGAACAACTCGGCATCACCGCCATGCTCATCAGCATTTCCCACTGCCGCAGTCACGCCACGGCCTATGCGCTGGCGCAAGGCAGCGAGCCGAAGCCGCAGGCTGAGTAAAGCGCCGCTGAGCGCTCGTGGTCGGTTCGCACGGCCGCGACGGGCTCACGCGTTCTTCGCCACGACCTTTTTCTTGGTGGGCGACTTCTTTTTGGCGCTCTTCTTGAGAGGCTTTTCCAGCTTGCCGTTTTTGGGCGCGGCCTGCTTCTTGGCGACGAACCGGGCGGCTGGCTTGCGGCGCGGCGACTTCTTGGGCGGGCCCAGCGCTGCGCGTGCGGCGAGCAACTCCAGCGCCTGCGGCTTGTCGAGCGAGTCGGGAGCAAGACCCTTGGGCAACGAAGCGTTCGTTACGCCGTCGTTCAGATACAAGCCGTATCGACCCTCGAGCAATTGGATCTTCTGGCCCGTCACCGGCGATTCGTCGAACACTTTGATCGGCTCCTTCGGCGCCCCAAAACCGCGCCGCGCGGCCTTCGGCTGGGCCAGTAGCTCGAGCGCTTGCTCGAGCGTCACGTCGACGGGCGAGAGGCCGGCCGGCAGACTGCGAGTTTCCTCACCGCATTTTACGTACGGGCCGAACCGGCCGTTGTAGGCCACGACCGGCAATTGCGTGGTCGGATGATTTCCCAATTCGCGCGGAAGCGACAGCAACTTCAGGGCGACGTCGAGCGTGACGTCTTCGGGCCGCATGCCCTTGAGCAGCGAGACGTTCTTGGGTTTCTCCTCATCTTCCTGCGTGCCGCGCTGCACGTAGGGCCCAAAACGCCCCACCTTCAGGTACACGGGCTTAAGCGTTTCGGGACAATGCCCCAGCGGCTCCTCGCTCTGCGCGGCCTGTTCCAGGATCTCGAGCGCCCGCTCGATCGTCAACTCGTCGGGCGGGGTTTCGTCGCGCAGGCTTCCGCGGCGATCACCCTGCTCCAAAAACGGGCCGTAGCGACCGACGCGGACAAAAATCGGCTCGCCTCCCTCCGGCTTGCCGATCAGGATTCGTCCGATGTCGCGGGCGTCGATTTCTTCCGCCTTGTTTAGCAAAAGCTGCTTCAGCCCCGGCTTGCCGTTGCCGAAATAAAATCCGCGCAAGTAGGCCACGTGTCCCGACTCGCCGCGGCTGATGGCGTCCAGATCGTCTTCCATCTGCGCGGTGAACTTGTAATCGACCAGGTTCGGCAAATGATCGGACAGAAGCTGCGCCACCGAAAAGGCAACCCAAGTGGGAACCAGGGCATTGCCCTTCTTGAACACATACTCGCGGGCCAAAATCGTATCAATGATCGAAGCGTACGTGCTGGGCCGGCCGATACCCATCTCTTCCAAAGCACGCGTCAACGACGCTTCACTAAATCGCGCGGGCGGCTGCGTGGTATGGCTCTTGGTTTCGAGCAGGCGGCAGGCAAGCGGCTCGCCAACCGTAACGCTCGGGAGCACCGTGTCCTGTTCGGCCAGGTCGGCCTGCGGATCGTCGCTCCCTTCGACATAGGCCCGCAAATAGCCGGCGAAGTCGATCGTCTTGCCGCCGACCTGAAACACGGCGCCGTCGCCAGCAATCGTAATCGTGATTCGTCGCCCCTGCGCGTCGGCCATCTGGCTGGCCACGGTCCGCTTCCAAATGAGGTCGTACAGGCGGAATTCATCGTGGTTAAGCTCGCCGCGCAACTCTTCGGGGAACGCGAATGGATGGCCGGCCGGGCGAATTGCTTCGTGGGCTTCCTGCGCGTTCTTGACCTTGGTCTGATAAACCCGCTCCTCGCCCGACAGAAATTCCCGCCCATATTGCGACTCGACCAGCTCGCGCGCGGCCTCCACGGCCACCTTGGCCAGCGTGGTGGAGTCGGTGCGCATGTAGGTGATGTGCCCGGTTTCGTACAGGCTCTGGGCGACCTGCATGGTGCGCTTGGCGGTAAAACCCAGCTTGCGATTGGCCTCTTGCTGCAGCGTGCTGGTGGTGAAGGGAGCCGAGGGCTTGGACGAAAACGGCTTGTCGTCGAGGGCCGAAACGCGGAACTCGCCTTTCGACAGCCGGCTGGACAATTGGTTTGCACCCTGCTCGTCGAGCAGCAAGAGGGCCGGATCTTTGAGCTTGCCGGTGGCCGGATCAAAATCCTTCCCGGCGGGGACCCTGCGATCGTCGAAGGAAACCAATTCGGCTCGAAATTGCTGTTGGTCGGCCTTGGCAAACGTGCCCAACAGATCCCAGTAAGTGGCCGAACGAAACGCCATGCGCTGACGTTCGCGCTCGACTATCAGCCGCACGGCAACGCTCTGTACCCGGCCGGCCGAGAGTTTGGGACGCACTTTGCGCCACAACAGTGGCGAAACTTCGTAACCGAACAACCTGTCGACAATCCGCCGCGCTTCCTGAGCCCGCACCAGGTCGTCGTCGATGGCGCGCGTATGGGCTAGCGCATCTTGAATGGCTTCCTTGGTGATCTCGTGGAATACCAGGCGATGGACGGGAACTTTGGGCTTCAGTAGCTCACGCAAATGCCAGCTGATAGCCTCGCCCTCGCGGTCCTCGTCGGTCGCCAGGTACAGGTCTTTGGCATCTTTCAACAGCCCCTTGAGCTTGCGGACCTGGGCCGTTTTGCCGGGCGGAATAATGTAGACCGGATCGAAATCCTGGTTGACGTTGACGCCAAGATGCGCCCAATCCTCGCCTTTGTACTGCGCCGGGATCTGCTTGGCTCCTTGCGGCAAATCGCGAACGTGGCCAATGCTGGCCTCGACCATAAAGTTACGGCCGAGAAACTTGCTGATCGTGCGCGCCTTGGCGGGCGATTCGACGATCACCAGCGATTTGCCGTTTGGATTGGCCGACTTCTTAGCCATGCTGTCCGCCGGTTGATAGTTTAGTAAAAATACTGAACCTGGGAACCTAACCGCCGCCCTTCAAACCTGACAAATACTCCGCGATTGTCGTACCTAAGCGAGCGTCCACCGGGTGTGGCGCAACCTCGTATGACGAGGAGCTCGATTGCCGGAAGCACCCCCCTGTTTTTAGGTCATTTCGTCGACTGCCCGGCGGACCGACCGAGAAAACGCGAACAAAATCGTCCCAAACCTGAGCGCCACCTGCAATTGCATCGACGCCTGCAACCCCCTAACAAGTGGCACAAGCCGCATATTCTGTCGCAATTCATTAATACTGCGCGACCACGACTGTCAAGGTATGTTTCCGGCCGTGACCGCCCGCCGCCAACAGGTAGCAACGACTCACTCGCAGTCAATTTGGGCGCGTACACGCCGCCATTCGAGTGGAATCCATTGCACTGTATCTATCGTACTAGTACTATTAATACATCGCGAGAACGCATTTTGGAATTCTCGATCAGCTCGACAACGGGCGTTCCCATCTACCGGCAATTGACCGACCAGATCTGCGCGGCTATCGCCCGCGGTCGGCTTCAACCCAATGAAAAATTGCCGTCGGTTCGCGAGCTGTCGCAAACACTTGTCGTGAACCCGAACACGGTCGCTCGAGCGTACACGGAACTGGAGCGGGAACGCACTTTGTACACGCGTCCGGGTTTGGGAGTTTTTGTCAGCCAAAGACACTCGCCGCTATCCGAGGCTGAACGGCGTGACCGTTTGCTCAAGGCGGTCGACCAATTCCTGATCGATGCGATCCGGCTGGGATGCGATGCGCAAGAAGTGACGCGGTTGGTCGACGAGCGTATCGGCCAGTTCCAATGGCACACGCGCGACGTGCCCGTCTGATTGCTTGTAACCGACTACACACAAGCAGTCCAGCTCTTGGTTGCAGGGACGTTGGCCGGCCTTCGGGCGTTGCGAGTCTTTCTTGCCGGCACGGCGGGAGAATCGACGAATTGGCCTCATCGATTTGCGGCGGCGATCGCGGCAAAGTGCGTCCCTGTTTGGGATTGCATTTACGGGCCATCCCCATACAATCACCACGTTGAATTACTCTTTTGCCGCTCGAATTCTTGAACTTCTCACGCGCGGCTGCCACGGCGCTGTTTTGTCCGGCAGCCGCAATCCATGAGGCACTTTTGCCATGGCAAGTCCATTTTCCGTATTCCGCAGGAATCAACGTGTCTTGTTGGCCATTGTGGCCATCACGGCGATGGTTGCTTTCGTGTTTCTCGACCCCCTCATGAAATACGTGGGTCGCAGGGCCAAGAGCGAGAATCCTATCGTCGTCGAAACCAAGTACGGTTCGTTGAACTACGTGCAGTTGGAGTCCATGCGGGCCTCGCGCGAGCTGGTGGAGCATTTTTTGCAAAACGTGACCGCGAAAACCGTGATGTCGCAGCTTAACAAGGGGCTGATCGATCCCCGTTTGCGGGATCAGGCCATGAATCAATTGTTCGGTTTTTGGCAGCAAATGTTGATGGGCCGCTCGAAGCCGGGTCCGGAAGAGTCGGCGATCGAGACGTGGATCCTCTCCAGGAAGGCCGAACAATTGGGAATGGTAGTCAGCGATCGTGCGATCAACGACCTGCTGAGACAGATTACCGACAACAGTCTCGACGGCGATGAGTTGCAGGCCACGATCCACGAGTTGCAGGCCGGTGGCCGCCGTCGCATCAGCGTGGCGCGGCTGTTCGACGCCATCCGCACCGAAATGCTGGCGTCCAAGGTTAGCCAGCTATTCTTTCAGAGCCTGCGCGACATTCCTCCGGCCCAGCGATTTGAGTATTACGAGCGGCTGAATCGTCGGGCCAAGGTCGAAGTGATGCCGCTGGCCGTGGCCAGCTTTGTGGGACAGGTATCCGAAGAGCCGAACAATGAAGCGCTGCGCGCCTTCTACGAAGCGCACAAGAACAGCTATCCCGATGCCACGTCCCCGGAGCCGGGCTTCAAGGAACCGAAGCGCGCGTCGTTTCAGTATTTCAAGGCGGACTTCGCCAAATTGAAAGACGAATTCAAACCGCAGGTGACCGAGGACGAAATCCGCGAATACTACGAGAAGAACAAATCGCAGTTCCGCGCCGTCGAGTTGCCATCGGAGAAGGCGACCGAGGAGAACGCGGCAGAAGAAAGCAAAGAGGCCCCGCCCAAGTCGGACGATGCGGCGCCCGAAGCGAAGGACGAGAAGCAATCGCAACCGCCAAAAACCGAGGGTGACAAGAAAGAAAGCCCCCAACAGAATCCGGCCGATGCTGCCAAGCCCAATGAGCCGACACCGCCGGAGGCAAAGCCCGGGTCGGAACCTCAAGCCGGCGGCCCGCGGTCGACAATTCGCCTCGTCAGCCAGCAGACGGCCGGCGAAGCGGCTTCCGACGAAGCCAAGGCCGCCCCGGCGGACGAAAAGCCGGCCGAGCCGGCGACAAAGCCTCCCGCCGAGGCGCCTGCGAAAGAGGCTGCGACCGAGCCTGCCGAGGCCCCGGACGCGAAAGCGGATTTACCAAAGGCCCCGGCTGCTGGAGCGGAAGCGGCGGACCAGGACGCGACGGAGAACGACGCCAAGGAACCGGCCGAGGAAATCAAATACGAGCCGTTGGAAAAGGTCGCCGATACGATCCGCGACAGCATCGCCGCCCAAAAGGCGAATGCACGAATGCTTGAAATCTTCGAGGAGTTGCAGGCTGCCATGCGCCGCTATGCCGACGAGCGCGATCTATTCAACGCACGTCCCGAGGCACAGAAGTCGACGCCTCCCCCGGTCTTCCCATTTGAAGAATTGGCCAAGCCCAAGAACGTCGAAGCCAAAGCGCTCGTGCTGGTCACTGCCGCCGAAGCCGCCCAAACCGACATCGGCCAGGTCCAACGCGTCGTCAGGCGCTCGCAGTTCGATTTCCAGAGCGTGCCATTCGCTGAATTCGCGTTCGCCGATTCGTTCGTCGTCTACAAGCCCGAGGCCGGGCAAGACGGCGAAGGAAATGGCTACTTGTTCTGGAAGACCGAGGAAAAGCTCGCGTTCGTTCCGCAGCTCGACAAGATTCGCGACAAGGTCGTCTTCGCTTGGAAGTTGACCAAGGCGCGCGACAAGGCGCGGCGGCGCGCCGACGAGCTGGCCGGCCAGGCCCGCACGGCAAAAAAACCGCTAAACGAGGTTTTCGCTGGGGAGGGTGACTTGAAAGTGACCGAGACCAATCCGTTCAGTTGGCTCTCGGCGCCCAACGTCCCCCAGGATCCTTCCGGTTCGCTACCGCGGATCAGTCAGGTGGATGGAGTGGAGCATCCCGGCGACGAGTTCATGGAAACGGTCTTCAATCTGTCGCCGGGCGAGATCGGCGTGGCCTTGAACCAGCCGAAGGATACGGTGTACGTCATCCGCTTGATTGAGTTCGACCGGCCGCTCGAGCAACTGCGCGACGAGTTTGCGTCCGAGCCGCCCATGCGATACTTGTCTGCGGCCGATGCCGAGCGACGCACGGTGTATGTCGCCTGGTTAGACGACGTGAAAAAGGACGCGGGGCTGCATTGGCTGCGCCAGCCCGACGTTACGAAGTCCCGCCGGGCCCCTGCCGAGGGTCCGCCGGAAGAAGCCGACCTGTAAGACGGTATGGCCCACGGCCAGATCGGGGGCTCGAGCGGCCGCCCGTTAGCGACGCGGTTTGAGCATCACGATGCCCAGGGGCGGCAGCGTGATCGGAATCGAGAAGGGCCGCCCGTCCCAGGGCAACGCCTCGGCCATCCGCCCGGGACCGTTGCCCAGGTTGCTCCCACCATAGTAGGTCGAATCGCTGTTGCTGATCTCTTCATACCAGCACAGCTCGGGTACGCCCAGGCGATGCATGGTGCGCGGGACGGGCGTGAAATTGCAGGCGATAACGACGTGGTCCTGGGGATTCTTGGCGCGCCGCACAAAAGCCAGGGTGCTTTGCTCGTAGTTGTGGCAGTCGATCCACTCGAACCCGGTGTGATCAAAGTCGACCTCGTGCAGCGCCGGCTCATTGCGGTAGATGCGGTTCAGGTCGGCCACGTATTTCCGCAGACCCTGATGGCTCGACCATTGCATCAGGTCCCACTGCAGGCTGGTGTCGTAGTTCCACTCGTTCCATTGCCCAATGTCGCATCCCATGAACAAAACTTTTTTGCCGGGATGCGCGAACATGTAGCCGTAGAGGAGCCGCAGATTGGCAAATTTCTGCCACAGGTCGCCGGGCATCTGATCCAGGAGCGAGCCCTTGCCATGCACGACTTCGTCGTGCGAAAAGGGGAGGACGAAGTTTTCGGTGAAGGCATAGATCAAGCTGAACGTCAACTCATCATGATGGTACTTGCGATGCACCGCGTCGTGGCGCATGTATCGCAAGGTGTCGTTCATCCAGCCCATGTTCCATTTCAAGCTGAATCCCAGCCCGCCCAGGTAGGTCGGCCGCGACACGCCGGTCCAGGCGGTCGATTCCTCGGCGACAGCGAGTACTCCGGGATGCTGCGCGTGGGCCTGCTCGTTGAACTCCTTCAGAAACGAGATAGCCGCCAGGTTCTCGCGTCCGCCGTATTCGTTGGGAATCCACTGTCCGGGGCCGCGGCTGTAATCGAGGTAAATCATCGATGCAACGGCATCGACGCGCAATCCGTCGATGTGGTACTGGTCGAGCCAGAACAGACCGTTGGCGATGAGGAAATTGCGGACTTCGTTGCGCTGGTAGTTGAAAATCAGCGTGCCCCAGTCCGGATGCTCGCCCTGCCGCGGATCGGCATGCTCGTAGAGATGCGTGCCATCGAACAATCGCAGGCCGTGCGCGTCGCGGGGGAAGTGCGCCGGAACCCAATCGACCAGCACCCCAATGCCGTTCTGGTGGCAATGGTCCACAAAGTACATGAAATCGTCGGGACTTCCGTAGCGGCTCGTAACCGCATAGTAGCCAACCGTCTGGTAGCCCCAACTCCCGGAGAAGGGGTGTTCGCTAACGGGCATCAGCTCCAAGTGGGTGTAGCCCATCTCGCGGCAATAGTCGACCAGCTGGTTGGCCAGGTCGCGATATCCGAGCCAGCGTCCGGGATCGTCGCCGGGGCGCTTCCAACTTCCCAAGTGAACTTCATAGATCGAAATCGGGGCGTCCAGCGCGTTGTGCCGTCGGCGGTCGGCCATCCAATCGGCGTCGTTCCAACGGTAAGCGCCTAGATCGGCCACTTTCGAAGCGGTGCGGGGAGGCAGTTCGGCCGCGAAACCGTGTGGATCGGATTTTTCGAACACCGCCTCGCGATGCCGGACGTGATACTTGTAAATCGCCCCGGCAGTCAGCCCGGGCACAAACAACTCCCAAATGCCGCAGGGAATGTGTTTGCGCATCGCGTGGCGGCGCGGGTTCCAGTCATTGAAATCTCCAATCACGCTCATGCCCGTTGCGTTCGGGGCCCACACGGCGAAGTTTACGCCCTGGATTCCGTCCACTGTGCGCACCTGCGCCCCCAGTTTTCGGTAGCTCGTCCAGTGCTTGCCCTCTGACAAGAGGTGCAAGTCGAACTCGGACAAGAGCGGTGGAAAGGCGTAAGGATCGTGCATGGTTTTTTCGGCGCCCTGCTGGTCGGCGATTCGCAATAAGTACCGGTGGACCGCCGCGCCGCTGGCAATTGGACAAATCGCCTCGTACAGTCCGGCCGGGTGGATGCGCCGCATGGGCTGCGACCGGCTGTGTCGCGGGTCGACGACCCAGGCCTGGGCCGACCCGGGCAGAAAAGCGCGTACGGCCAACGCGCGATTTCCCGCGGTCACGATTTCGTGCGGTCCCAAGATCTCAAACGGGTTTTCGTGATGCCCGTCGAGCAAGGGTCCGAACTTATCCAACTCCACCGTGGTCCGCATTGTCATCGCTGGTTGCCTCATTGATTGTCGAATCTCGATAAGCCCCAGTCCAGTCGGGAACCCCCGCCTTTGGGCCACAAGCCACGCAAAATACCGGACTTAATGCCCTATTGGAACCAGGGAATTGGCAGCAGCCGCGTGCCGCATTGGGCGATCCATAGACTCAAGGACCGCCTTCGCTCGTCGAACCAGCGATCGCAGGCTGCCAATCGACGACGCAGCCGGCCACCGAGCCGACGGCGGCGGGATGTCGACGATGCAGTCCTGCGCGGGCGGGGAGCTGGCGAGGTCGCTACTTGAGTCGCCAGGTGCGGCAGGTCAAATCGCCAGGTGCGACATTCCAACTGATGGTATAAAAGCGCCCGATCAACCCGCTGCCACAGGTCGCGATTCTTGACCGGCACCATTTCTCCGAAGTGCTCCCATTGCCAATCGTTCGCTCGCCATTCCTCCATCCCATACGTCAGGCCGCGATTGACGTATTTGCTGGGAGTAACGAGCGTCACGCGCGATGGCTGCGCTAGAGCCTCGAGACCGCGAACCACCGCCAGCAGCTCCAGGCGCTCGCCACGGGCATCGGGCTCGGCGTCGGCGGCTTCGAGTTGCTGGGCACCGTCAATCGACTGCAGGACAAACCTCCACTCACCTTGCGAATTCTTCCGGCACGACTCGGAAAACAGCAGGTAATGCGGTGTGGCCACTCTCATAGGGAAGGAATCAGGATTTTCTACGAAGAGCCAGGGTTCGACCGCCTCGATCACCAAAGCCGCCGAGAGGCTTCCGATGCCCGAGTGGATTAACTAATCGGCAGTCGCTTCTTAGTCTCTCCAGTTTCTCCAGCCATGAAAGTGACTTGTCGCGGACATGGCCGGCGCTTGGTGACGGGTGTAACGCGTTTACGCTCCGGCAGTCGACTCTCCATCGACGATGCGACAAAAGATCTTGCCGATTCCATGCAACGGGTGCCCGGGGGGCGCCGGCCGACTAGACGGCGCTGCGCAGCGAGACCACGCTCGGCTTGGCGGCGGCCAGCTCGCGCACCAGGCGGTGCCAACTGGCGAGCGAGCCGGGTGTCAAACGCCCTAACACCCGGGGCACGCGCGCGCCGGTGATGGCCGTGGCCCCGCCGGGCACTTGATCCAGATGCAATAGTCCCAACAGAGCCACCGCGGCCGGTCTTAGGGCGCCGCGCGGAATGCCCAATTCCGTCAATTGCAACGTTCGTGCATGGGGCACCTGGACCGCCAGCTCGCTCAAAATCGCGCCGACATGGCGTGCCGGACCGCACACGACTAATTCATCGATGCGCGGCACGGCGGGTAGTTTGGCGGCCATCGATCGCACGATGGCCTCGACGAACTCCGCGTGACTCTCCGGCGCGCCGTCGGGCCTTGGCACCGAGAAACTCAATACTCGCGACGCCCCGGAAGCGTCGCGCGAGGCCGGCAGATACGTAACTTGCGCCCGGCGTCCCCACTCGATCAGCACCCGAGTGCTCTGCAAGTCGCCGAGCAGCATCCATTTCGGAATCGGCAACAGCGGGCATCCGCGGCCGTCTTGTGCCAGGTCGCGAGCGGCAAAGGCATCGATCACGTTTTGCCCGCTCAACTCGGCCAGCCGGGCCGCGTCGCACAAAGCGAAGCAGCCGGTCAAACCGCCCGCGCGGCCCCATAGCCCCGGGTCGTCAACAGCGACGGCCAGCACGCGATCCCAAACCGGCGCGATCTGGGCGGCGAATTCGTC
>JBGQHN010000065.1:0-16274 GCA_041497975.1 Planctomycetia bacterium
GGTGTTTTTGCAGGAATACCTGGCCGGCACGTTTGTCGTGCTGATGCTTTCGGGCGGTGGCGCCTTGGAAAGCTATGCGGTGCGCAGCGCGTCGTCGGTTCTCGACGCCCTGGCCCGCCGCATGCCATCGCTCGCGCATCGCAAACACAATTCCCAGATCGTCAACGTCTCGCTGGAACAGGTGGCCGTCGGCGATCGGCTGCTCGTTTTGCCGCACGAGATCTGTCCGGTCGACGGCATCGTCGTCGAGGGACGCGGCGTGATGGACGAGTCGTATCTGACCGGCGAGCCATACGTGATGTCTAAAGCGCCGGGCTCGCCGGTGTTCTCCGGCGCGATCAACGGGGAAAATGCCTTGACGATCGAGTCGGGCCGGCTGGCGGTCGATTCGCGGTACGCCAAGATCATGCAAGTCATGCGGTCTTCGGAGCAGCAACGGCCGCGGATTCGCCGCTTGGGCGACCAGTTGGGCGCTTTCTATACTCCGCTTGCCGTGGTAATTGCCCTGGCGGCTTGGGCGGCAAGCGGCCAGGCCGGTCGGTTTTTGGCGGTCCTGGTGGTGGCCACGCCCTGTCCGCTGTTGATCGCCATTCCCGTGGCGATCATCGGCTCGATTTCGCTGGCCGCCCGCCGCGGCATCATTATCAAGGACCCCGCCGTGCTCGAGCAGGTGGAAAACTGTCGCACGGTTATTTTCGACAAGACGGGCACGCTAACGTACGGCGAGCCGCAATTGATCGAACAGCAAGTGACGGACGAATTCAGCCGGCCGCGGGTGCTGGCCTACGTCGCCAGCCTGGAAGGGTACTCCAAGCATCCGCTCTCGTCGGCGATCATTGATGCCGCGCGCGAAGAACAGATCGGGTTCTTGGAAGTCAGTGAAATGCGCGAGCGGCCGGGAGAAGGATTGCGCGGGACCGTCGACGGACACGACGTGCGGGTCACCAGCCGCAAACAACTGCTGGCCAAAGATCCCGCTGCCGGCGACAAGCTGCCGCCGCTCGAGGGCGGATTGGAATGTTGCATCGCCATCGACGGCAGCTACGCCGGAAGGTATGTCTTCCGCGACCAACCGCGGGCCGAAGGGGTCTCGTTCGTCGGACATTTGAGACCCAAACATCGTTTCGAGCGCGTGCTGCTCGTGTCGGGCGATCGCGAATCCGAAGTCCGCTACCTGGCCAACCGCGTCGGCATCCGCGAAGTTTACGCCAGCCAAAGCCCCGAGGAAAAACTCGAACTCGTGAAGCGCGAAACCGCGCGTGCCAAGACGCTTTTTCTTGGCGACGGCATCAACGACGCGCCGGCACTGACCGCGGCGACCGTGGGCGTCGCCTTCGGTCAGAACAGCGACATCACCACGGAAGCGGCCGGCGCGGTGGTCATGGACAGTTCGCTCGAGCGAGTTGACGAGTTCCTGCACATCAGCCGCCGCATGCGCACGATCGCCTTGGAAAGCGCGCTCGGGGGCATGGCCTTGAGCCTCGCCGGCATGGGCTTTGCCGCGGCCGGCCTGCTGCCCCCAGTGGCCGGCGCGATCGCCCAGGAAGTGATTGACCTGGTGGCCGTGCTCAACGCCCTGCGCGTCGCTTTGCCGCCCAGGAATTTGACCGATTTTTGAGCGTGCGCGCAACGAGGAAAACAGGGCGGCGGCACGGGCAAAGCGCCGGGCAAAGACTGACCGCGACCCTTTTGAACCCAGAGAGATATAATGTTGTACCGGGTGGCGCGGTATGCCGCCTGGCGCCACCCGCGCCCAGCACTGGCGGCCGATTGGAGGACGAACGATGCAACGACGAGAATTCTTGGCCACGACTGCCGCCGCAGTTTCGGCAAGCGTGTTGCAAAGCCGGTTTGCAAGCGCGGCCGACACCCCGGACGGAAAATGCCGCACCTACGCCTCGCCGCAAGAGGCCGCGCGAGCGCCCCGCGAAACCGAAGTCTTCGTGACAGCGCTGCGGGTCGGCATCGACGACGCACAGCCCGACTATCTGGCCACGGTCGACGTGGACCCCGCGTCGTCCACGTACCCGAAGGTCGTGGGTCGCGTGGCGATGCCCCAAGCCGGCGACGAGCTGCACCATTTTGGCTGGAACGCCTGCAGCAGTTGCCACGCCGATCCGGCACATTCGCGCCGCTACTTGATCGTGCCAGGGCTGAAGTCGGGCCGCATCCACGTAATCGACGCGCTCGATCCGCGGTCGCTGAAATTGCACCGGGTGATCGAGCCTCGCGAGATCATCGACAGGACGAACCTCAGCGCGCCCCACACCGTGCATTGCTTGCCGGATGGGCAAATCATGATTTCGATGTTGGGCGACGGCGCAGGCAACGCTCCCGGCGGGTTTCTATTGCTCGACGACAAATTCAAGATCGTTGGGCGCTGGGAGCCCAAGCAGAGCGGCCTCGAGTTCAACTACGACTTTTGGTACCAGCCGCGGCATAACGTGATGGTCTCCAGCGAATGGGGCGCGCCAAACACCTTTCAAAAAGGATTCGACCTCAAAGACGTCGAGGCGGGCAAGTACGGCCATTCGCTCTTGTTTTGGGATTGGGAACAACGCAAGCTGCAAAGGAAGATCGACTTGGGACCGCAAGGGATGATTCCCCTCGAAGTCCGCTTTCATCACGACCCGGACAGCACGCATGGATTCGTCGGCGCCGCCTTGTCCAGCACGATGTGGCACTGGTTCCGCAACGTCGATCAGTGGCAGGTGGAGAAAGTCATCGAAGTTCAGCCGGTCGAGGCCAAGGGTTGGTCGTTTCCGGTGCCAGGTTTGATTACCGACCTGCTAGTGTCGATGGACGACCGCTACCTGTATTTTTCCAATTGGCTGCACGGCGACCTGCGCCAGTACGACATTCGCGATCCCTCCAAGCCAAAACTCACCGGCCAGGCGTGGTTGGGTGGCGTGCTGGGCAAATCAGGAAAGTTCCGCGGTCAAGATTTCCTGGGCGGCCCGCAGATATTGCAATTGAGCCTCGACGGCAAGCGGTTGTACGTGACCAATTCGCTGTATAGCAGTTGGGACAACCAGTTTTACCCGGCGATGGCCAGGCAGGGCTCCACGCTGCTCCAGGTCGACTGCGATACCCAGCGCGGCGGCATGAAGCTCAACGAGAATTTCTTCGTCGACTTCGGCGGAGAGCCCGGCGGGCCCGCGCGGGCCCACGAGATGCGCTTTCCCGGCGGCGACTGCACTTCGGACATCTGGGTGTGACATTTGCGGGGCACACAGAGAGGCATACACGCATGGAAAAGTCTGTCGTCGAATTCACCCGTTGCGAGGAGATCGGGTTCGTCACGCTTAACAACCCGGCCAAGCGAAACGTATTGTCGCGCTCTGCGCTGTGCCAATTGATCGAGCGGCTCGAAGAAGCCGAGGCCTCCGCCGGCGTCAAGTGCGTGATCCTGAACGCCGTCGGTCCGGCGTTCAGCGCGGGTCACGACCTGGCGGAAATCGTCAACGCGACCGACGACGAGCGGCGCTCGCTGTTCGCATTGTGCACGCAATCGATGCAAACGATTCGCGCCCTTTCGCTGCCGGTCATCGCCAGCGTGCAAGGCATCGCCACCGCCGCCGGCTGCCAATTGGCGGCAACCTGCGATTTGATCGTGGCCGCCGAAGACGCGAGCTTCGCCACGCCCGGCATCAAGATCGGATTGTTCTGCTCCACTCCCGCCGTGGCGCTGTCGCGCGCGGTCGGTCAAAAGAAAGCAATGGAAATGCTGCTGACCGCGGAACCGGTGTCGGCGCGCGAGGCCGAGCGTATCGGGCTGGTCAATCGGGTCGTGCCCGCCGAGCAGTTGGTCGAAGAGACGCTGCGGCTGGCGCGGCAAGTCGCGGCAGCCAGCCCCTACACGCTGGGATTGGGCAAACGAGCTTTCTACGAACAGATCGGCTTATCGACCGAAATGGCTTATAGCGCGACCGAAGCCGTGATGGTGGAAAACGCCCGCGCGCCTGACGCCATCGAGGGCATGAAGGCCTTTTTGGAGCGGCGGCAACCGCGCTGGCCGACAGGCTGAAGCTCACCTTGTTGCGGCTTGATTTTGGCCCTAAACTAGAACTAGTTCCACTCCCGATGCGGCACCCTGGCAGCGCGACGTCGCAGCACTGGTAACCCGGTTTTTGCGGAGCCGTACCGCGTCCCGCATTCGATTTAAGATCACTACCAATCTGGCATTCTTGAGGGTCAGCCCTAATGGCAACCGCCGTCGATCGTAGGCTGTGGGCCCAATGGCGACAAGAAATCGAAAAGGCCGCACCCTCCGAGCAACCCAACACAACCGTCAGCGGCGTGCCGATCGATCCACTCTACACGCCCGATAATCTCGACGGCTGGGACTACGAAACCGCTTTGGGCTTCCCCGGCCAGTTTCCCTACACGCGCGGCATCCATGCCACGATGTACCGCGGGCGTCTGTGGACCATGCGGCAATTCGCGGGCTTCGGCACCGCCCGACAGACCAACGAGCGATTCAAATTCCTGGTGTCCAAGGGGCAGACCGGGCTGAGCACCGCCTTCGACTTGCCGACTCTGATGGGCTTGGATAGCGACGATCCGCGGTCGCTGGGCGAAGTCGGCCGGCTGGGCGTGGCCGTCGACACGATCGACGACATGCGGCAACTTTTTAGCGGCATCGACATCGGCAATTTGTCGGTATCGATGACGATCAATGCCCCGGCGGCGGTCGTGATGGCCTTCTATCTGGCCAACGCTCAGGATCAAGGCTTCGATTGGCGCAAGTTGCGCGGCACAATTCAGAACGACACGCTCAAGGAGTTTCATGCCCAGAACGAGATCTATTTTCCGCCCGAGCCGTCGGTGCGCCTGACGATCGACGTGATTGAGTTTTGCACCCGCAACGTGCCGCAGTGGAACCCCGTCTCGGTGAGCGGATACCACATTCGCGAAGCGGGTTCGACGGCCGTTCAGGAACTGGCGTTCACGCTGGCCGACGGCTTCCACTATGTCGACCAATGCCTGGCCCGCGGCTTGAAAGTCGATGAATTCGCGCCGCGGATGAGCTTCTTTTTCAATGCCCACAACGATTTGTTCGAAGAAATCGCCAAGTATCGTGCCGCGCGGGCGGTGTGGGCCGATCGCTTGCGAAACCATTACGGCGCCGTCAGCGAGAACTCGTGGAAGCTGCGGTTCCACGCCCAGACGGCCGGCTGCTCGCTGCAAGACAAGCAGCCCGAGGTGAACCTGATTCGCGTGGCTTACCAGGCCCTGGCCGCGGTGCTCGGCGGTTGTCAGTCGCTGCACACTAACAGCATGGACGAAGTGCTGGCTTTGCCGTCGGAACACGCCGTCACGTTGGCGTTGCGCACCCAGCAGGTGCTGGCGCACGAAACCGGCGTGACGAACACCGTCGATCCTCTGGGCGGGGGCTATTTCGTCGAAACCCTCACCCGGCAAATGCAGCAGGAAGCCCAGCGGTACTTCGATCGCATCGAGGAACTGGGCGGTATGCTTTCGGCCATCGACCGCAGCTTCTTCCGCCGCGAAATCGCCGAGGCCGCGTTCGCCTTTCAACGCGAGTTCGACGCCGGACGAAAAATTATCGTGGGCGTCAATGCTTACCAGGAAGCCGAGGACAAGCCGCTCGAAATCCACACCATCGATCACGGCGTCGAAACCGAGCAAATCGAAGCCATGCGGCGAGTCAAAGCCGAACGGAGCGCCGAGCAGGTGCGACGCACGCTGGATGCCGTGCGACGCGCGGCCGAGTCGCGGGAGAATATCATGCCCTCGTTGCTGGACACGGTTCGCGCGCGAACGACGGTGGGCGAAGTCATGCACGCCCTGGCCGATGTCTATGGCCGTTGCAACGCCGCCGTCGTATAGAGGGCCGTGCAAAGCTCGACGCAATGCCAGAGGGTTGAGCGCCCGAGTGGGCCCCGGTCCCGCGGGAGAACATCGAGTTGGCAACAAGGTAAGAACCGCCCCATGGACAACCCCCTGCCACTGCGAATCGTCCTGGCCAAGGTCGGACTCGATGGCCACGATCGCGGCGTGAAAGTCGTCACCCGTGCCCTGCGCGACGCCGGCTTTCACGTCATCTATCCCGGTCTGTGGCAATCGCCCGAGGCCGTGATTCGCACCGTGGCCGACGAAGACGCCGATTGGCTGGGAATCAGCCTGTTAAGCGGCACCCACATGACGCTCGTGCCGCGGATTATCGAACTATTGCGCGCCGCCGGCCTGCGCCACGTGGGCGTGTTGGTCGGCGGAATCATCCCCGAGGCGGACGTTCCCAAGTTGCTCGACCTGGGCGTGGCGCGCGTCTTCGGGCCTGGCACTCCCCTGCCCGAGATCGTCGCGTTTCTGCGCAGCGAGGGGAGCCGGACCCATGCTTGACGAATTGCTGTCGCGATTCTATGCGCACGACCGATTGGCACTGGCCCGCGTGCTGACGTTGATTTCGCGCGGCGAACAATTGGACGCCCTGCGCGCCGGGCTGTTGCCAAAAAAAGAACACGCGCGCGTGGTGGCGATCACCGGCAACGCCGGGGTGGGCAAGAGCACGCTGGTGGGCAAGCTGGCCGAGCTGTTACGCGTAAAGGGAAAGACCGTCGCGGTGCTGGCCTGCGATCCGCAAAGCCCCCTGACTGGTGGCGCCGTGCTGGGGGACCGAGTCCGCATGCCCAGCCGGCCCGAAGATCCGGGTCTGTATATTCGCAGTCTCGCGGCCACGAGCGGTCACCAGGCCGTGGCCGAGCACATCGACCTGATGATCCGAGCGCTGGCCGAATTCGGCTTCGACCTCATCCTGTTGGAAACCGTCGGCGCTGGGCAGGGTGATACGGCGGTGCGCGAGCTGGCCGATATCGTCGTGTTGCTGGTACAGCCCGAGAGCGGCGATGAATTGCAGTGGGAAAAGGCCGGCTTGTTGGAAGTTGCTGACGTCGTGGTCGTGCACAAGGCCGATCTGGCCGGGGCCGAGCGCACCCAATCGCAGGTGAAGGAATTGCTGAGCCTGCCGGGTTGCCGCGACGTCAGCGTCTTGCGCGTCAGTTCCGCCAAGGGCGAAGGCTTGGACGAACTTTGGTCCGCGATCTCGGCTTTGCCCACGCGGCATCCCGTGACGGATAGCGACGCGCAGTTCCTGTTGCGCCGCGCTCAGCAGGTGTTGGCCGAGCGCTTTCGCGATCGGACTGGCGACGTTACGCCGGTGGTCGATCGCTGGAAACGACAAGAATTGGACGAAGTCCAGGCGACCGATGCCTTGCTGCACATGCTGATTCAACAAAGCCGCTAGCACCGTCCATGGCGCACCTCCCTCCCGTCAAAAGTCGTTCACGCGCCAACGCAATGCGGCGATGCTGGGGCTAACTGCTTTGACTTTCGGAAAGTTGTTGCAAAAAATGCGCCAAGAGCGCACGATCATGGGCGTACGCGACTGACAACTCCCCAGAAGCACATGGATCGGCAAGCGTTGCTCCCCCTATCCCGTTGGGACCGACGACCTGTCCAGGCGTCAAAACGGGCGATCAGTCGACGGGCGGTATGTCGTTTGCTAGATGCGGTCCTGAAGTCGAAGGCACCAAACATGGCTCGCGATCCGAAGTACGCACGCGAGTTCTCGCTTACCGCGGCCAGCGCGTTTCAGCAGACGTATTGGCAGCCCTCGGTCGACGTCTACCGCACGGTTCGCGGTTGGCTGCTGAAGTACGAGTTGGCCGGTGTTTTGCCGCAGGAGATTCAAGTAACCGTCAGTGGTCGTCGGGTCGTGGTGCGCGGGGCTCGCCGTGATGTTCGGTTTGACGAGCTGCGCCAGTCGTATTGCATGGAAATCTCCTATAACCGGTTCGAGCGCGCGTTGGAGTTGCCCTGCGTTCTGGACGCCATGCGCGTCGACACCGATTATCGGGATGGAATGTTGATCGTTCGGCTGACATGCGAGGAAACCGACGAATGAGCACTTCCGAACAAACCCGCACGCTGAGCGTTTTGCCCATCAAGAACACGGTGCTTTATCCGTACTTGCTGATGCCGCTTGCGGTGGGGCGCGATCGTTCGATGGCGGCCGTTGAAGCCGCGGCGGCCGGAGAGGACAAGACGCTGTTCGTGGTGGCGCAAAAAGACGCCAATGTCGAGGATCCCGCGTTCGAACACCTGTACACGATCGGCACCGAAGCGGTCGTCAAGCGGCTGGAGCGCGGCGACAGCTCGATCCAGATGGTCGTGCAGGGCACGCGGCGGATGGAAATACTCGAAGGCCTGCAGACTTCACCTTTTCTGCAAGCCAGAGTCCGCGCCATCGGCGAGCCGGACGATCAAGGCACGGAAATCGACGCGCTCGAGCGAGCGATCCTCGACGTTGCCGGTCGGATCCAGGCGATGTCGCACCCCGACGCGCAGGTCGGCATTGGGCAGATTCTTTCGCAATTCAAGGATCCGCTGCACAAGGCCTACCTGCTGGCCTCGATGCTCACCCTCGACTTGGAAAAAGAGCAACAGTTGCTCGAAGCCACGACACGGCTCTCGGGGCTACGGCTGATGCACGAGTTTCTCATGCGCGAAGCGCAAATCGTTGAGCTCAGACAAAAAATCGCCAGCCAGGCGCAAAGCGAAATGAGCCGCGAACAGCGTGAGTATCACCTGCGCCAACAATTGCGAGCGATTCAGCAGGAGCTGGGTGAAGGCGGGGGCGAGCAGGCGGACCTGGCCGAGCTGGGCGAGCGGCTTGCCGCTGCCAGGCTGCCCGACGAGGCGCGCAAAGAGGCTGAGCGCGAGTTGGCGCGGTTGGGACGACTGTCGACCGCTTCACCCGATTATCAGATCACGCGCTCCTACCTCGACCTGATCCTCGAACTCCCCTGGAGCAACGAAACTCAGGACAATCTGGATCTCGCGCGGGCCCGCGCGATTCTGGACGAAGATCACTATGATCTGAAGGAAGTCAAGGAGCGGATCATCGAGCAACTCGCCGTGCTCAAGCTGAATCCGAGCGCGAAGGCCCCCATCCTGTGCTTCGTCGGCCCGCCCGGCGTCGGCAAGACGTCGTTGGGTCAATCGATCGCCAGGGCGCTCGAGCGCAAGTTCGAACGGATGAGCTTGGGAGGCCTGCACGACGAGTCTGAGCTGCGCGGCCACCGCCGCACGTACATTGGCGCCATGCCGGGGCGCATCTTACAGGCCATCCGCCGCGCGGGAGTGCGCAACCCCCTGCTGATGCTCGACGAAGTCGACAAAGTCGGTCGCGATTATCGCGGCGACCCGACGGCCGCGCTGCTGGAAATCCTGGATCCGGCCCAAAACTTCGAATTTCGCGACAATTACCTGAACCTGCCGTTCGACCTTTCCAAAACGTTTTTCATCGCCACCGCCAACACGCTCGATACGATCCCGCGGCCGCTCTTGGATCGCATGGAAATCCTGCGGCTGGGCGGCTACAGCGAAGAAGAAAAAATGCAGATCGCGAGGAGATATCTCATTCGGCGGCAGTTGACCGAGGCCGGGCTGAAGGAAGACGAAATCACGATTCCCGACGAAACGCTACGGCACGTCATCAGCCGCTACACGCGCGAGGCCGGAGTGCGACAGTTGGAACGGGCCATCGGCCAGTTGGCCCGCAAGGTCGCCGTGCGCTTCGCGGAGAACCGCGGCGAGACGGTGACGATTCGTCCGGAAAATCTGCCCGACATGCTGGGCCCGGAGCGGTTCTTCATGGAACAGGCGCGCCGCAATTTGCCCCCGGGCGTAGCCACCGGACTGGCCTGGACCGAGACGGGCGGAGAAGTGCTGTACATCGAAGCGGTCGATTTGCCCGGCGGTAGAGATTTGACGCTCACCGGCCAGTTGGGCGAAGTGATGCGGGAAAGCGCACGCGCGGCCCAAAGTTATATCTGGTCGCAGGCGGCGCAGCTCGGCGTGTCGGCGGAAACCCTGCGCGGCTCGGGCGTCCACATTCACGTGCCCGCCGGTGCAATTCCCAAGGACGGGCCCTCGGCCGGAGTGGCCATGGCCACGGCGCTGGCGTCGATGTATACCGGCGAGGCGGCCCGCAGCGACACGGCGATGACCGGCGAGATCACGCTTACGGGCCTCGTGCTGCCGGTCGGCGGCATCAAGGAAAAACTGCTTGCCGCGCGTCGCGCCGGCATTCGCCGCGTCATCCTCCCGGAACAGAATGCCAAGGACCTGCGCGAATTGCCCGAGGAAGTGCGGCGCGAGATGCAATTCATTCTCGCCACGCGGATCGAAGACGTCCTGGTCTCGGCGGTGCCGGCGCTGGCCGAACGCCTGTCGGGCGTGGGACAAGTCAAGGTTGCCGAATCATGCCTGGACGTCGGCAATGGCCAGGCAGTCGAAGCCGACGCTCCGCAACAGCGCGCCGGTTCGTAAGGCCGTGGGCCGAATTTCGGCATGTCTTGGACAATTAAGGCGTGCTCGTTCGAATTGCAGCCGCGTTCGCGCGTGCCTCCGGCTATCCCGCCGCCGGATCGTCGACGCCGAAGCGCTGGCGGATGCGATCGATCAAGTTCCATGTCGTCGGTTCGATCGGAATGCCTTCGGCGAGTCGTCGCTGGCGCGTGCGGGCTTCGACCTCGCCGGGAACGTAGATCGCCTCGTATCCGGCGGCCCTGGGGCAACTTTTGACGTGCTCGGCCAGGGTCGCAACGCGCCCGGTGAAATCGGCCGCGGGCGTGAACTGAGCTACGTCCAGGACGATGGCCAGCATGCCGTCGCTCATCAGCGGCTGATCGGGCCGCGAGCAACCGGCTCCCGACAGCGCGCCGGCCAGAATGTCGATCATGAAGCCCAGCCCAAAACCCTTGTAGCCGACCGGCCCGCCCAGCGGCAGAAGCGCCCCCGGCGGTTCCCGATAAAACTCGGCCGCGTTGGTGGTCGGCTGGCCTCGTGCGTCGATGAGCCAACCTGGCGGAAGGCTTTGGCCGGCCTGATAGCGGGCGCGCACTTTGCCTTCGGGCGCCACGCTGGTGGCCATATCGAGCACAATCGGATGGGGTCCGCCGGAGGGCGCGGCGATGGAAATCGGGTTGGTCGACAGTCGTCGACCGGTGCCACCGAACGGCGCGACCGACTGTCCGCCGCCGCCTGAGTTGACGGTCGCGATGCCGACGAGACCTGCGCGGGCCGCCATTTCGGTATAAGTTCCGATGCGGCCCGTGTGGCTGCAATGGCGCACCGCGACGGCGCCCACTCCGCTCGAGCGAGCGATTTCGATCGCCAGCAGCATCGCGTCGCGAGCGATCACCTGGCCAAAACCTCCACCCCCGTCGACCACGGCCGAGGCGGCCGCGCGATGGACGACTTGCATGCTGGCGTCCACTTTCAAACGTCCCGAATCGACCAGGTCGACGTACTGCGGAAGTCGCAGCACGCCGTGCGAATCGTGACCCGCCAGGTTCGATTCGACCAGGTGCGCGGCCACGCATTCGGCGTGCTCCTGCGAGGCGCCTAGCCGCTCGAAGATCGAACTCGCCAGCCGTTTCAGGCGATCGGCGCTAAACGTAGGCATGGCGACTTGTTCCCGGGTGGCGACAGGCATGCAGCAAAGTACAGCAAGCTACAAAACCAGTCAAACCGCGCTTTAGCGCGCCCTAGGCGCCGGCGCGCTTGCCGCCTGATCGTTCGTGGTCGATAATAGGCTCGATTCAATTCCCGCGACGTCGCGGCCCTGAGTGTGTCTCGGGTCCAACTGGGAAGCCGAATGCAAAACCATGGCCAGCACAACGTGAGTTTTGGCTGCGCCTTGGCCGCCAGCCTGTCGGCCGCTTGGCTGGCTGCCTGCGCGCCTCTTCTCGCGGCCGACAACGTGCAATTCAACCGCGACATCCGGCCGATCCTGTCCGACAACTGCTTTCAATGCCACGGACCCGACCAGGCCCAGCGCAAGGCGGACTTGCGCCTCGATGTCGAAGCTAGCGCCAAGAGAGACTCGGGTACTGCGCGGCCGCTTGTGCCCGGCAAACCGGACGAAAGCGAGTTGTATCGGCGGATCACGAGTGCGGACGTCGACGAGCACATGCCGCCGCCCACCTCGGGCAAGAAGCTGACGGCCACCCAGATCGAGTTGATTGCCGCATGGATTCGCGACGGCGCGAAGTGGGAAAAACATTGGTCATTTATTCCGCCCGAGCGGGCCGCCGTTCCCAACGTGCGCGACGTGAATTGGGTTGGCAATCCGATCGACGCGTTTGTCTTGGCGCGATTGGAAGCCGAGGGGCTCGCGCCGTCGGTCGAAGCGGACAAAACGACGCTCATCCGCCGCCTTACTCTCGATTTGACGGGCCTGCCGCCCACGCCCGCGGAAGTCGATCGTTTTCTGGCCGATCGCTGTGCCGGGGCGTACGACCACCTGGTGGATCGCTTGTTGGCGTCGCCTCGCTACGGCGAGCGGATGGCTGCCGGGTGGCTCGACGCGGCGCGCTACGCCGATACCAGCGGCTATCAAACCGACGGGATTCGCACCATGTGGCGGTGGCGCGATTGGGTGATCGATGCGTTCAACGCCAACCTGCCATTCGATCGTTTTACCATCGAACAGATTGCCGGCGACATGCTGGCCGGCGCCACCCTGGAGCAGCGGATCGCCACTGGATTCAACCGCAATCATCGCGGCAATGCCGAAGGCGGAATCATTCCCGAGGAGTACGCCGTCGAGTACGTGGTCGATCGCCTCGACACGACCGCCACGGTGTGGCTGGGCTTGAGCGTGGCTTGCGCCCGCTGTCACGATCACAAGTTCGATCCGATCACGCAACAGGAGTTCTACCAGCTTTTCGCTTTTTTCAACAACGTGCCGGAAAAAGGCCGGGCCGTGAAAGTGGGCAATTCGCCCCCCATGATCAAGGCCCCCACGCGCGACCAACAGGAGCAACTGCGGGCCATCGAGGCCAGGCTGGCTGCCGCCGAACAGACGTTCGCTCGGTTGGACGCCGAAATAGTCGCCGCCGAAGCTCGCTGGGCCAGTTCCGCGCCGCTAGACCAATGCACTGCTTGGGCGCCGAGCGAATCCCTGGTGGTTCATTTTCGCTTCGACGACACGCCGCAGGAAAACGTCAGCGGCACGCAACGGGACTTCGAGGGCGCGGTCAGCTACGCGACCGGCGCAATCGGCCGGTCGGCTACGTTCGACGGTGCTAGCGCGATTCGTGCCGGCGACGTCGCCAACTTTGGGTACTTCGACAAGTTCACCTTTTCGGCCTGGATTTATCCGTTGGCCGACACCGGCACGCTGCTGGCCCGGATGGCGCGCGATGTCGATGCCGACGGGTACAACGTGCAACTGGCCGGCGGCAAGTTGCAAGTGAACCTCGTCAAACGCTGGCTCGACGATGCCCTGCGCGTGGAGACCAGCGAGTCGCTGGCCATTGGCCGCTGGCAGCACGTGGCCGTGACTTACGACGCGTCGCGCGAGGCCAACGGTGTGCGAATCTTCGTCGACGGCCGTCCATGGAAGATGAACGTCTTGCTCGATGAACTGAACCAGTCGTTCAATTCCGACGAGCCCTTGGCCATTGGCGGCGGCGGACCGGGCCCGCCCTTCAAGGGCCTGATCGATGACCTGCGAATTTACAATACCGATCTCGATCCGAACGATCTTTCGCTGTTGGCCACCAGCGATTCAATCGATGCGATCGTCGCCCTGCCAGCTCAAGAACGTACCGCGCGGCAAGCCGCCAAGCTGAGGGCCTATTTTCTCGATTCTCATGCGCCACAGCACATTCGGGACGCCCGGCGGCGGATGTTGACGTTGCGCAAGCAGAAGGCCGATTTCGAAGACGGGTTTCCCACGACGATGGTGATGGAAGAAATGCCCGCGCCACGCGAGACGTTCGTGTTGGTCCGCGGACAGTATGACAAGCCGGGCGATCGAGTGGGCGCGGACGTGCCTGGCAGTTTGCACCCGCTGCCGTCCGGCGCGGCGCGCGATCGGCTGGCGCTTGCCCGCTGGCTGGTCGATCCGGCGAACCCGCTGGTGGCCCGGGTGACGGTCAACCGGTTGTGGCAATCGTTTTTCGGCACGGGACTGGTGAAAACGGTCGACGATTTTGGCGCCCAGGGCGACGCTCCGAGCCATCCGCAACTGCTGGATTGGCTGGCCGGCCAGTTTGTGGCGCAGGGATGGGACGTGAAGGGCCTTGTGCGGCTGATCGTGACCAGCGCCACTTATCGCCAGTCGTCCAAAGTCTTGCGGACAGCGCTCGAGCGAGATCCCGACAACCGGCTGCTGGCGCGCGGCCCACGGCTGCGCTTGCCGGCTGAAGTGATTCGCGATCAGTCGTTGGCCGCCAGCGGACTGTTGGTCGAGCAAGTCGGCGGGCCAAGCATCCACCCTTATCAACCGCCCGGCCTGTGGAAAGAGTTGACCGGTGGTGGCGATGTCGCGCAGGATCACGGCGCAAATCTCTATCGCCGCAGCCTGTACACGTTTTGGAAACGCACGATTCCACCGCCGTCGATGATGACCTTCGACGCGGCGGGCCGAGAGGCCTGCTCGGTGCGCGCCGCGCGTACCAACACGCCGTTGCAAGCGCTTGCCCTGCTGAACGAAATCACGTTCGTCGAAGCCGCGCGAGTGCTGGCCGGGCGCGTTATGGCCGATTGCGCCGGCACGCCCTCGGAGCGAATTTCGCTGGCATTTCGCCTGGTGGCTGCCCGCCGGCCGAGCGAAAACGAGCTAAGGGTGCTGCTGGGCGGGTTCGAGCGGCAGTTGGCTTTGTTCCGCGAAAAGCCGGCTGCGGCCGAAAAGCTGCTGGCCGTCGGCGAATCGCCCGTCGATACCCGATTCGACCCTCAAGAGTTGGCGGCCTACGCGACGGTGTGCAGCTTGATCTTGAACCTCGACGAAGTCGTCACCAAGGAATGATCCCATGCAAGCCCGCCCGCAAGACAGTTGGTCCGTCACACGGCGCCAATTCTTTTCCCGCTCGGGCTCGGTGCTGGGACTGGCGGCGATGGCGACGCTCTTGGGCGAAGGCTCACGATCGCACGCCGAGACGCGATCGGGCGATGGCCCGACGGCGCTACCCCATTTTCCGCCCCGGGCCAGGCGGGTGATCTACTTGTTTCAGTCGGGCGCGCCATCGCAATTGGATTTGTTCGACGACAAGCCGAAGCTGGTTGATTTTCAAGGGACTCAACTGCCGGACTCCGTGCGCATGGGACAGCGGCTGACGGGAATGACTTCCCGGCAGGCGAGCTTTCCCATCGCGGCGTCGAGGTACAAATTCGCCCAGCACGGCCGTAGCGGCGCTTGGCTGAGCGAATTGCTGCCGCACACCGCGCGGGTGGCCGATGAGCTGTGCTTTGTCAAGTCCATGCACACCGAGGCGATCAATCACGATCCGGCCGTCACGTTCTTTCAAACCGGCGCGCAACTGGCCGGCCGCCCCAGCATCGGAAGCTGGTTGTCGTACGGCTTGGGCAGCGAAAACAGCGATCTGCCGGCGTTCGTGGTCATGATCTCGCAGGGAAGTGGCAATCCGGTCGATCAGCCGCTGTACGATCGTTTATGGGGGAGCGGCTTTCTGCCGTCGAAATACCAGGGAGTCAAATTCCGCGCCGTCGGAGACCCGGTACTGAATCTGTCCAACCCGCCGGGCCTCGACGCCCAGGCCCGGCGCCAGATGCTCGACGACCTGGGTGCGCTGAACCAGTTGAAGCTCGAAGAATTCGGCGATCCGGAAATCGCCACCCGCATCGCGCAGTACGAACTGGCTTATCGCATGCAGACGTCGGTGCCCGAGTTGACCAACGTGGCTGACGAACCGGCCAGCACCTTCGAGATGTATGGGCCCGAGTCGCGCACCCCGGGCACATTCGCCGCCAACTGCCTGCTGGCTCGGCGGCTCTGCGAGCGCGGAGTGCGCTTCGTGCAACTGTTCCACCGCGGCTGGGACCAGCACTTGCACCTTCCCAAGCAGATCGCGGGCCAGGCGAGCGATACCGATCAGCCCTCGGCGGCGCTGGTGGCCGACCTTAGGCAGCGGGGCCTGTTGGACGACACGCTGGTGGTATGGGGCGGCGAGTTTGGCCGCACCGTGTATTGCCAGGGGCACTTGACGGCCGAAGATTACGGCCGCGATCACCATCCCCGCTGCTTCACCGTGTGGCTGGCCGGTGGAGGAATCAAAAGCGGATTCTCGTTCGGCCAGACCGACGACCACTCCTACAACATCGTACGCGATCCGGTCCACGTCCACGACCTGCAAGCCACGATTCTGCACTGCCTGGGCATCGACCACACGCGGCTGACCTTCAAGTTCCAAGGCCGCCACCACCGCCTGACCGAC
>JBGQHN010000066.1:0-16170 GCA_041497975.1 Planctomycetia bacterium
CTTGACGATCAGTCCGTGCCAGCCGTCGCGCACCAACTGGGCGATGGCCAGCGAAGCGATCGCGATGGCGCTGATGCCCTGCTCGGGGGCGGCGCCGGCGTGCGCGGCGAGGCCCTCGATCTCGATTTGCAGCCGATATCCCCCGGTGGCGGCCACCGTGATTTTTTCCGCTGGTCCCCCATCCCAATTGAATGCCAGCGCGGGCTTTCCCAACAGGGGCAATTGGGCGTAGTGCGCGCCGTGCAGTCCGACCTCTTCCTGGACGGGAAAGAAAAACGTAAGCGGCGGATGCGGCAGTTTGCGCCGCAAAATCTCGAGTGCCGCGGTCAGCACCACCGCCACGCCCGAGCGATCGTCGGCCCCCAGGCCCGTCGCGGGATCGGCCGAACGCACCACGTCGCCCTTGCGCGCCGGCTTGGCGCCGACGCAGATGGGCACCGTGTCCATGTGGGCCATCAGCAGTCGCCGCCGGCCGCCAGCGGTGCCGGGCATTTGAAAGACGAGATTGCCGACTTCGCCGGCCAGCGGGGTCTTTTTATGCGCATTGTCGCTGCGAATTGCAGCGGCCGGGGCACCGGCCGAGCGCAACTTCCCGGTGATGTAGGCCGCCACGGCGCCCTCGCCGCCGCTGGGGCCGGGGATGGCCATCAATTCCATGACCCTCTGAAACGCGGCCTTGCGATCCACGCCCGCAGCCGTCGGCGCGGCCCGCCGTGCTTTGCCGTCCGCGCTCGGACGAGACGACCGCACCTTGGATGCCTTCGGCCGTTTGGATTTGGTTTGCGTCGTCATCGGAGTCGCGTCTCGCCGGAGGTTGGCTTGTTCGGTCGCGGGCTTGATTCTATCCTAGTCGATGAACAACGAGGGTGACAGCACCACGAACGCTCGGGTGCGCCTGTCGGCGGACGTCCGCCGGCCGCATGAGCGTCGCCAGCCGCCATTTTTCTATCGATGCGCTTCTTCTTAGCCGGCATCATGCAAGGCTCGCACGTGGCGCCCAGGTTGCACGATCAAGACTACCGCGAGCGGATCAAGCGGCTGCTCGAGACGCATTTTCCGGACGCCGAAGTCTACGACCCGCTGGCCGACCACTCGGAATCATTGGGGTACGACGACGAGCGGGGCCGCACCGTGTTTTTTCATCACAACCATCTCTGCCGCGAGGTCGACGTCGTTTTGGCCTTCGTGCCCGAGGCCTCGATGGGCACGGGGATCGAGATGTGGGAAGCGCATCGGCACGGCCGGGCGGTGATTGCCATCAGCCCGATGAAGCACAACTGGGCGGTGAAGTTTCTGAGCCACGAGCTGTACGCCGACCTGGAGGAGCTCGAAGCGGCGATTCGGGACGGCCGTCTGGCGGCGCGGCTGCGAGCGATTCTGGGCGACTAGCCGGGCCGCGTTGTTGGGCGCGCGGTCGATGCTACTTCATCGAATCGAGCATCGCCAGCACTTGTTCCTTGGTGAAGTTCGAGGCGCGGACCCTTAAAATGAGCATGGCCGGACCTGCCTTGCCTTGAAAGCTGCCGGTCACTTGCCAGATTTCGTCGTTCGACTTCGAAACGTGGCCCTTCGCCACGCGGAAGTTGGCCGGCTGTCCGTGGATCTCGACCTCGTGCTTTTCCGTCTGGTCGATTTCCACGTCGTCCCAATCACGCTGGCCGCGCGTGCGCATTGACTCGCGCCACTGCATCTGCATGTTTTCGTCGTTAAACATTTCGCCGAACTGGCCCAGCAGCAATACTTCTTCGTCGGCGTCGTCGCCGTAGGCCGCGCCCGTCATGACTTGTGTGCCCACGATTGGCATCTTGAAGTCCACACCTCCCTTAGGCGGCAGCGACTCAGGGATGTCGATGGTGACGATCTCGGCAGTCAGCCGGCGGACCTCGGCCGGATCCTGGGTGATAGACTTCTGCGCCGTGCGCACCATCCACCAGGTGCTGGCCCCGAAGACACCGCAGCACAACAGCACCAGTACCCCGCAGCCGATTCCCAGGCCCAACAGCAGCTTGGCCGTGCCGCTCATGCCCGGCCGGCTAACCTCGGGCGTGTCGTAAGGATTCATCGGCTGTGACATCTGCAACTCCTTCGCTTATCTCTCGCGAAAAATCGCCCGACTTTGCGCCCGCGCGTGCCGCCATTGTGGTCGCGTGCCTGGAGCGTGTCAATTTCGAAGCTGCGCGCGGCGCGTATAATGATCCCATGCATCATCTTCTGGAACCGACGCCCGACCGATTGCGCGATTGGCTTGCCGAGCGCGGCCTGGGGGGCTATCGCCGCGCGCAGATTCGCCGTTGGGTATTCGCCGGACGCGCGCGAAGCTTTGACGAGATGACCGATTTGCCCAAATCGTTGCGCGAAGCGCTGGCCGCCGACTTTTGCCTGTGGACCACGCGGGTCGTCGAACACAAGCACTCGGCCGACGGGACCGAAAAACTGCTCGTCGAGCTGGCCGACGGCCAGCAGATCGAGTGCGTGCTGTTGCGCGACGGCGCGCGACGCACCATCTGCATCAGCACGCAAGTCGGCTGCGCCATGGGTTGCGTCTTCTGCGCCAGCGGACTGGCCGGCGTCGCGCGCAACTTGACGGCCGGCGAAATCGTCGAACAAATGCTGCTTCTCGACCGGCTCTTGGGCGATGACGAGCGGCTGAGCCATGTCGTGGTGATGGGCATGGGCGAGCCCTTGGCCAACGTCGACGCGCTGCTGGCGGCGTTGGCCGAAGCCGCCGCGCCGAGCGGACTGGGAATCAGCGCCCGGCGGATCACGATCTCGACGGTCGGGCTGCCCGCGTCGATTCATCGCCTGGCCGACGCGAAGTGCCGCTACAACCTGGCGGTCTCGCTGCACGCGCCTGATGATGACTTGCGCAACCAGTTGGTCCGCGTCAACAAGAACATCGGCCTGGCCGAGATTCTCAAGGCCGCCGACCACTACTTCGAGGCTTCGGGCCGGCGGCTGACCTTCGAGTATGTGCTGCTGGCGGGGTTGAACGACCACGTGGAGCACGCTCGCCGATTGGCGGCGCTGCTGGCCGGCCGCCCGGCGCTGGTGAATGTGATTCCCTACAATCCGGTGGCCGAGCTGCCATATCGGACGCCATCGGCCGCCGCCGTGGATCGGTTTGTGCAGGCGCTACGCGCGGGCGGTCTCAACGTTCAGGTCCGCGAGCGTAAAGGCGACAAGATCGACGCGGCATGCGGACAATTGCGCCGCGCCAACATGGCCGCGGCGCCTTCGGTCACGACGACGGCAGCTTTAGCGTCCACAGCACGGCCTGCGTGATGAGCTTGCGGTATTGCGGCAGCGTCCAGTTGTCGTGAAAGTGCAATGCGCTAAAGCCGAACGATCGCCCGCCGTCGGGGCGCTCCCAGGACCAGGCCACGGTTTCGTTTTGGCCGTCGATCGTGGTTTGCAAGAGGGGATGGATGCCGGGCGAGACCTTCACGAATTTCAATTGATAATAAAACTCGTCGCGCACGCGAAAGTCATGCAGGCCGGCGGTGATGGCGTGCGCACCTTCGGCGATGCGTAGCTGGGCGTCGACCACCTGGTACTTACGGTCCGCTCCGCCGTGGCACCCGCCAAAGAGCATGAGGAACGGTTCGATGGGCTCCGCCGCCCTGGTGCCCATGGCCCAATGGAGCGCGACCAGGCCACCGCCTCGCGCCGCCAGGCGGGAGAGGGCCTGCGAGCGGCGCGGCTCGGCCTGCGTCCAGAGCGCGCCTTCGGAGAGAAACAAAACCACGCCGTCGGCGCTTTCGAGCAACCCCGGGCCGTCGTGCCACGGTTCGTCCCCGTTGGCAATGCGAATCTTCAATCCGCTCGTCGGTCCGAGCAGCCCGGCCAACAGCTCAATGCCCTTGGCATATTCGTGCGTGCCCGGCGGATGATTGTCGGGGCTCTGGCTGACCAGCAACAGCGTCTTGGGCTCTGCCGCCGCGGACGAAATCGGGCCCGACGCGATGGCCCCGAACATAAGCGCAGCGACAATCGCTTTCGGCCAATTCATAAACAGTAATCGCTGAGTGAACGGCCGCTCGCAGAAAACGTGATTCAAAAACGGGGGACTGTCCACATCTTGCGCTGGTCCTGGCGGCAAGCCGGGACTGTACCATTCCCCGAGCGGCTTGAAAACCGGTTCTACATCAGAACACGAAGAGATTCAGAGCGCTTCGCCGGCAAGTGCTTGGCGACTTGCCGCCCTCGGGAACGAGCAGCGCTCCGTTCGTCGTGTGGTTTTAGAAGTTTCCAGCAACCGCGCTCGACACCTGCCGCTGGACAAAGGCCAGGTCGCTGCCGCTCAGCCGCTCCATGCGCACCGTCGTGTACTTGCCGGTGTCCTTCAACAGGCGCACGTACCGCTCGCCGACGATGACCAGCCTGGCGCGCACGTGATATTTGCCCGTGTTGTCGGTCCAGGTACGCATTGGGCTTTGCATCTCGATCGTGGCGGGCCGCGTTGCCGCCGGGGCCTGGGGCGCGGTGGCGGGCGACGGCGCGACGCTGGCGCTCTTCGAGGCTTTGTCCGACGGGTCGGAGAACAGATCCTCGACTTCGCTGTCGCTGGCCTTGTCCATCGGCTCGGGAAGCTGCTCGACGTTGGCTGCCTTCTTCTCGTCGGTTTCCTTGAACAGATCCTCGATCTCGTCCGGTTTGTCGGCCGGTTTGGCAGGCTCTTCGGCCGGTTTCTCGGCCGGCGCGGCATCCGGCTTCTTGGTGTCGGTATCCTTGAACAAGTCCTCGACTTCGTCCGGTTTGGCCGGCGTTTCGGGCATCTCCTCGACCGGAGCAGGCGGCGCCTCTTCGGGCATGTCGGGAAGCGGGGGCTCGGGCACCGGCTGGCGCGTCGGTGGTTCGGCCGCCGGCGGCAGGGGTGCCGGCTCGGCTCGTTCCGTGCTGGGCAACGGCGGCGGCGCAGGCGTGGGCATCGATGGCTGGCGTTGGACCGATTCGGGAGTCGGAGCCCCTTCGCTCACGGATGCGGGGCCACAGCACTCAACCGGAACGCACGGCGTGCATTGCACGTAGCAGCACGGCGGTGGACAACAGCGCCAAAAACGACCCCAGTAAGCCGATGCCGGGTTCGTCGCGGTCAGTGCCACCGTTGTCCAAACAAAAGCCATCTTCCAAGTCCGCCACATCCTAAAGTCCTCCCACTCGGCAAAGAGACCCCCGATGATGCACTTTGAGCATCTATGCTATCTTTGCTAGATCGGTTTCGCAACAAGGTTGCATGCACTTCGCCCGGCAGATTAACGAGTTTAACGCGCGTCGGGTATCGCATGTAACGCTTGGAGCGAAAGCGCGGGTGCCCGCTTGAACTTCACGCCGGCGCGGGGGGAATTGGGCGCTGGCCTTGGCCGGGCTCCACGTACTCGCGGAGTCGCTCGCGCGCTCGTGGCCACATGGCCCGCTCTAGGAAAAGAACCGGCCGAAGTCAAAGCTTCGGCCGGCTCCACCATTTCAGGTTTCAGAATTTGGCTGACTGACGTGCCCGGGAAAGAGTCCGCGGGCCAGCAGCCCGTCGGCTGCTCGTCAAACGAGCCACCTCTGGTTACCACTACACATACGGTCACCTCCTTTCCGACAAAGACCACCCCGCTTGTCCACCAGTCCAGCCTGGCGGCCCCTGGCGGGCTTATTGGTCCAGCCAGCGCCACGTTCGCACCGGCACTGTAATTTATGGTAGGCAGCCGGCGCGGCCAGGGTCAAGGGGAATAGCTGCGCGGCCGTCGGAACTTCAGCGGGGCTTATAATGGCCCCGCCAGGCCATTTTCCTCGGGCGGCATCGAGCCCATTGTGTCCGGCATCGCGCAGCCATGACCATCCCCGCGCCAGAACTTTCCGACTCCGACGAGTACGAGCCGTTTGCCGGCCCGGTGGGCTCGGGCCAGAGCCGCTCCAAGGTTCTGGCCCGCCAGGTCGACTTGAGCGGCAGTCGGGCCGCGGATCTCCGCTTCGAAGAGGCGATTTTCGCGGCCGTGCTGCTTCGCGGCACGCAGTGGCGGGGGCTAAATCTCGTCGATGCGCGGCTGCAGGGCTGCGACCTCTCGAATGCCGATTGGCGGCAAGCGAGCTTTCATCGCGTCGAAGTCACGGCCTGCAATCTGACCGGAATCAACCTCAGCCAGGCCCAGATGGTCGGCGCGCGGTTCGATCGCTCCAAAATGCTACTGGCACAATTCTCACAGGCGAAGTTTACGGCCACGGAGTTTCACGATTGCAATCTCGAGCAGGCCGACTTCAGCGGCGCGGACCTGCGCCACGTGGTGCTGGCCCGCTGCAATCTATGCCAGGCGCGGTTCTTTGGCGCGAAGCTGCAGGGGGCGGACTTGCGCGGTTCGGACTTGAGCGAGTTGGGCGTGACGCCGCTCGATTTGCGAGGTGCCATCGTGGATGCGGCGCAGGTCATTCAATTCGCGCCGCTGTTGGGACTGGTGGTGCGGTAGCATTCGCGACTGCTTTGAATACGCTCGACGAACCGGCCGATTTGCTTCATCTACCCCACGCGGCAAATGAAGCACTTCAGGTATTCGGTTTCCAGGCACGTTACGCTCAGCGGGTGGTCGGGCGCGGCGCCGCGCATTTCGAGCACCTGGATGTCGCGGCCCGTCTGCTCGGCAACGCCCAAGAGCATGAACAGAATGTCATCGCGCGTTGCGTGGCCCGAACAACTGCACGTGACCAGAATGCCGCCCGGCTCGAGCACGTCGACTGCCAGACGGTTCAGGCGATGATAGGCCCGCAGGGCCTCGTCCACCGATTGCCGACTGCGGGCGAACTTGGGCGGGTCGAGAATGACCGCGCCGAAGCGTTCCCGATCGGAGGCCAGGGCCTCGAGGGCCTTGAAGCCATCGGCGGCTTCGAAGCGAACGTTGGTGATCGCGTTCAATTGCGCGTTGGCCCGCGCCAAGGCGACGGCTTTCTGACTTGCATCGACGCCCAAGACCTCGCGCGCGTGACCGTGCATGGCGGCATTGAGAGCAAAGGCGCCGCTGTAGCAGAACATATCGAGAACGCGGCGGCCGCGCAGATATGCCGCGGCCACGCGGCGATTGTCGCGCTGGTCGAGATAGAAGCCGGTTTTTTGCCCTTCGGCCAGATCGACGCCGTAGCGTAATTGGTTCTCGACGATAAACGCCGGTCCCTGCGGCGCTTCGCCCCAATAGAGCGCGTCGCGCAGCGTGATTCCCTCGGCCGCGGCCACCCCCTTCTCCGTGCGCACGAAGATGCCGCGAGGGCCGACAAGCTCGACCAGCAGCGCCACCAGCTCGTCCAGCCGTTGGGCCATGCCCAAGGCAGTCACCTGAATCGACAGCCACTGGGCGTAGCGATCGACGATCAAGCCGCTGATACCGTCGGCTTCGCTGAATACCAGCCGCGCGGCACCTTCCGCCTGGTCCAAGCCCAGGGCAACGCGCAAGTCGATCGCCGCGCGCAGCCGCTGGTGCCAAAAGGCGCCATCCAGGGCTTGCACGTTGTTCCAGGTGTAGAGCCGCACGCGAATCCGGCTGTGGCTATTGAAGATTCCGCGAGCCACGAACTTGCCGGCGCTGGTGAGCAGATCGACCACGTCGCCGTCGGTCACGGTCCCTTCGACGCGGTCGATGGCGGAGGCCAAAACCCATGGGTGACGGCCGTAGAACGGACGCGCCTTGCGGGGCTTGAGAATTGCTTGCCCGGCGGCAAAGCCGGCTGCTATTTCGCGCGGCGCGGTCGCGGCCACGGGAGACGCTTCGGTCATGGGACGAGCGATCCTTGGTTTCGAGGTTCCGTCATCATCTTACGGCCCGGCGGCGGTTGCAAGGCGCCGCGTTTGGGCCGTGTCGGCGAGTCGATCGACAATCTCGCTCAATTGCCGGTGGACGAAGCGTGCGCGCAGGCAAGTTGCGTGCGCACTTTGGCGGGCTTATCTTGAAGCGTATCGAGCGCCTTTCGCGATAGCCCAACCGATCGAGACGAGAAAGCCGAGGCATGTCCCACAATCTGATTTCTTCGGTGGCGTTGCTGACCGTGTGGCCCGCTTTTTCGGCCAACGCCGCCGAACGGGTGGTTCCACAGGTTGTGCTGGGCGTTCACGGCGGGATCGCCGCCGACAAAAAGGACATGAACCCGGAACTGGAAAAGACGCTGCGCTCGGAACTGCGGCGTGCCCTGGAGACGGGATACGCTCAATTGCAAAAGGCCGACGGCAGCGGACTCGACGCCGTCGAAGCGGCGATACGCGTGCTCGAGGACTCGCCGCACTTCAACGCCGGCCGGGGCGCCGTCTTTACCCACGAGGGGCGCAACGAACTGGATGCCTCGATCATGGAGGGCAGAACCAGGCGGGCCGGAGCGGTCGCCAGCGTGACGGTTATCAAAAACCCGATCACCGCGGCGCGGGCCGTCATGGAGAAATCGAAGCACGTGCTTTTGGTGGGGCGCGGCGCGGAGGTGTTCGCCACGAAAGTCGGCGTGGAAATTGTCGATCCCGCTTATTTTTGGACCCAGCGGCGCTGGAAGGAAATTGAAAAGGCGTGGAAGAAGGAAGCCCAAGAGGCGCGCCAGAAGGGCGCGGGGGCGCAGCGCGACGCCCTGCCCGTCCAGCCTTGGAGCACCGTGGGCGCGGTGGCCGTGGATCGAGCAGGCAATCTGGCCGCGGGGACTTCGACCGGGGGCACGTCGAACAAGATGTACGGCCGGGTGGGCGATTCGCCCATCATCGGCGCCGGCACCTACGCCGATAACGAAGCCTGCGCCGTATCGGCCACGGGGCACGGCGAATACTTCATCCGCTACGCGGCGGCCCACGACATCGCGGCCCTGGTGAAATACAAGCAGATGCCGATCGAATCGGCGGCCGCCGAAGTCGTGCAGGGCAAGCTCAAAGCCGCCGGCGGCGAAGGGGGCGTCATCGCGCTGGACGCCAAAGGCAATCTGGCCACGCCCTATAACACCGAGGGCATGTACCGCGGATACGCGACCCGCGACGGCACGATCAAGGTGCTCTTGTACGACGAGTAGCACCCATCACACGCGCACCAGCGATCGCGCTGGCGAGAGAGAGCATGGCGATATCGAGTACCCATTATTTTCTCGTTCGCGAGATGTTTCAGCACGGCCTGCTGCCGAGACACTCGGCGATCCTGGAAATCGGCGAAGCCAACTGGTACGACCTCGCGCCGATGACGATGCTCGAGGACATCCAGAAGTACGTGAGCGATCCGGCGCGCCGCGACGCGCTCGTCGAGCGGCTGCGCGATATTGTGGACAAGAAGCCGGAACACTATCTCTTCGCGATCGCCAAAATTTTTTACGAGCTGTTCTTCGAGCCGTCGGAAATGCAGGCCGTCGATTACCAGGGAACCGCCGCGGCGCACCGGCTCGACTTGAACGGCGCCATCGCGCTTGACCGCCGCTTCGACGTGGTCATCAACCACGGAACCGCCGAACACATCTTCAACGTCGCGCAGGTCTTCAAGACCGTCCACGACTACACGTTGCCCGGCGGGCTGATGATGCACGAGAGCCCATTCACCGGCTGGATCGAGCACGGGTTCTACAACTTGCAGCCGACCCTGTACTTTGATCTGGCCGAAGTCAACCAATACATCCTCCATGGCATGTTCGTTCAAGACCTCACCGCGCGAACGGTGCTGCAAATTCGGGCTCGCGAGGACTTGTATGCGCTGGTCAAGGCCAACGATCTGCCCGAAAACTCGATGCTGTTTACGGTCCTAAGAAAACCCGCCGCCGATGGCGCGTTTCAGATTCCGATTCAGGGCTTCTACCGGGGCTCACTGCTCAAGGACGGTATGGCGGCCTGGCGTGAGCTTCGCTAGGTAAACGCGGGCTTGCGGGACGGGCGAAAACGCTTTCGACAAGTTTAGCCGAGGATCCTTGGTCTCGTTCGCCGGCGGACGAGCCCTGGAGGCTTGAGGAAATCATGGCGATTTCGGTGCCGCACTATCTGATCGTTCGCGACCTCTTCAAGCAGGGCTTGCTGCCGACCGGCGGCACGATTTTGGAGTTGGGTGAGGCAAACTGGTACGGCGACATCGACCCTTTGACGATGGCCGCGGACGCCAGGCAGTATGTCACCGACCGCCAGCGCGCCGAATCGATCATCGCCCGCGTGACGGATCTGAACGACCGCAAGCCGGTGGATTACAAGTATGACCTGGCCAAGATTTTCTACGAGTTGTTCTTCTCGCCGTCAGAGTTGCAGGCGATCGATTTTCACGGCACGAAGCTCGCGCAAAAGCTCGACTTGAATTTGCCGGTAACATTGAGCCGGCGATTCGACGTGATCATCAATCACGGAACGGCCGAGCACATTTTCAACATCGCCCAGGTCTTCAGAACGATGCACGACTACGCGCTGCCCGGCGGCCTGATGCTGCACGAGAGTCCGTTCACCGGTTGGATCGATCACGGGTTCTACACGTTGCAGCCGACGCTCTTTTTTGACCTAGCCCAGTACAACCAATACGCGATGTACGGCATGATCATTGAGGACCTCACCAACTTCTCGATGATTCAGGTCCGCAGCCGCGACCACGTGTATGAATTGGCGGCGGCGAAGCAAATTCCGGCTAATTCCATGCTCTTTACGATTCTTCGCAAAGGCGCGGAAGACCAACCTTTTCGGATTCCCATTCAGGGCTACTACCGAGGAACGCTGTCCCAGACGGGGACCACCGCCTGGCAGGATCTGCGCTGAGAGGCGGCGACGTGCGATCTGCCTGTCGACGGCTAAAAGGGGACATTCTACTTTTCTAAAAAAAGCAGAATGTCCCCTTTCTCACTCCGAAGCGTGAGGCCTGGCACCCGCGGCGCGCGATTCGTTGCGGAGCGGCGGCGTTTGGGCGGCTATTTGTAGAGCGGCCCGGCAATCTGCACGGGGCGGACGTCGAGATGGATGTTCGACACCGTGTAGGCGCTCGCTCCGCTGGCCGACGTGTACCAGCCGCGGCTGTCCGCGGCCCGATAAAAGCGAAATTCAAATCCCGTCGTCGGTCCGCTCAAGGTTTCCGCCGCGTCGAAGGCCAGGCCAATCGCTTCGCTGTGGCGATTGTCGATCAGCCGGGCCAGCACGTCCGCCAACGTGGTGTTGCCCAGGATGTCGGCGACGACCAGCTTGTCGTTGCGGGCCGGAGCGAATGCGGCGCTGGCCGGGTCGATTGTCTGGCCGGCGCGTTTTTGTGCCGACGGCGTCAGTTGCAGGCTGTGCAAATCGAACGCGTCGCCGCGATCCAAGTACGTCAGCCTGGCGTTCTTGATATTGAAGCCCTTGGTTTGGGGATCGCTCTTAGCTTCGGAAAGATCCATCACGATTGCCCCCTTGTAGCCGAGCACGCTCATTTCGCGTCCTCGCTGGACGACGACGGCCGTGTTTTCGTCGACGCCGAATCCGTATTTAAGCCCAAGCGTGCGCATGGCCACCAGCGAGCGGCCGAACCGTCCGCGCGTAAGGCAGTGCTGTTCGACGAACCAGCCGGGATTTACGAAACCCAAGCCGGAGGTGAGCTCGTTGCCGACCTGCAGGCCATCTTGCAGCACGTTGATCACCGCGCGCGAGCGGCGGAACATGGTATGGCTCATCACCGCGGCGCCCGCGCTGCTGCCGGCCACCACCCCGCCGCGGCGGTACACGTCCCAAATCGCTTCCAACAGCGGCGTGCTGTCCCCGGCGCTCGAGCCCAGGGCGCTGGTGATCCGCTCCTGCGATCCTCCGATAAAGAATACGCCGCGGGCTTGTTTGACCTGGTCGACCAATTCGGGATCGGCGGCCGGCCGCTTGGGATCGGCGTCGCTGGCGGCCACGTACAAGGGTACCAGGACGGCGTCGGCGCCGGCGCGTCGCAGGGCGTCGACCGTGCGGCTGCCGTTGGTCAACGGCTCGCTGGAAGCGGTCGGCAACACGGCAATTCTCGCGGCCGGCCCGCCGGCCAGCTCGACGATGCGATTCCAGACGTCGGTCTGCTCATGGCGCAGCGCTCCGCCGATGATGACCAGCGAGCCGTGCTCGTCGGCCAGGATCGGCGACGCCGCCACCAGAAGCAGCAAGGCGGCAAAGGACAATTGGACACGTTCCATGTGTCGCTGAATACGTTTCCCCAGATAAACCCATGGCATTTCAACTGAATTTACTCGCCCGCCGCGCAAAAATCCAGAAAAAAGCCGGCTGGCCCCTCAGGCGCGTTGTGCCAGGCGCAGTGGCCGACGAAAATAAGTCGCGAAACTTCGGGCGGTGAGACTGTCCGAGCGTGAACCAACCCTGCGGGAGATGAACCACGTGGTGACAAAGCTTTTCGTTGCTCTCGTTCTCGCCGCTTCGTCCGCACTGGCGCTGGCCGCCGACGACATTACCTACGAGCGTGTGATCGGCACGGAGTTTCCCGGCAAGTACAAACATCCGGCGTCGATTGAAGAACTTGCCGGCGGCGACTTGTACATCGCCTACTATGGCGGCGACGGCGAATACGCGGAAGTAACGGCCGTTTATGGCATGCGGAAGAAGAAGGGCCAGACGCGCTGGTCCGAGCCGGCGATCATCGCCGACACGCCGTTTTATTCCGACGGCAACGCCGTGATCTGGCAGGCGCCGGACGGCCTGGCGTGGCTGTTTTACGTTTGCCGCCTGGGCGACACGTGGAGCACCTCCCGGATCAAGGCCAAGATCTCGCGCGACGGCGCCCATACCTGGAGTGACTCGTTCATGGTGGCGCTTGACGAGGGCACGATGGTGCGCAGCCGGCCGCTCACGCTGGCCGACGGCGATTACCTGCTGCCGATCTATCACGAAACCGGATACGACACCGAGAAAGTCGGCGCCGACAGCACGTCGCTCTTCATGCGGTTCAATCCCAAGACGAAAAAGTGGACCCGCTCAGCCCCCATCCGTTCGCCCAGGGGAAACATTCAACCCTCGGCAGTGCAGCTTACGGACGATTACCTCGTGGCCTATTGCCGCCGCGGCGGCGGGTACGGCCCAGGCACGGAAGGCTTCATCGTGCGGTCCGAGTCGCGCGACGGCGGCCACACCTGGAGCGAGGGCCGCGATACGTCGTTCCCCAATCCAAACGCCGCCATCGATCTGGTGAAGCTCGCCGACGGGCACGTGCTGGTGGTTTACAACCACAGCGGCACCGAACGCACTCCCTTGAGCGTGGCGATTTCCACCGACGGCGAAAAGACCTTCTCCGCTCGCCGCGACATCGCGGTGGGCAATCACGATTACGCTTATCCCTACGCGATCCAAACCAAGGACGGCAAGATCCACGTCGTTTACACTTCCGACGCGCGGAGCGTGATCAATCACGCGGTCTTCGCGGAGTCGGCCATCTTGAAGAGCGTCGCAGACAAGCCGGGCGCGAAGGCGCAATAGGCGGCGTCGACGAACCGCTCGCGTCAGCCCAGAAACTTGCGCAACCGCTCGAGCGTTTGCGGGTCGGAGATTTCGGCTTTGCCGAATCCCATCTCGGCGCCGGCAGCGACGGCCCGTTGCTGATGCTCGGGAAAGTTCGTGACCAGCATCACGCTCAAGCCGGCCAGGTGGGGATCGGCCTTCATCCGTTTGATGATTTCCATTCCGTCGCTGTCGTCAGCGTCGAGCTTGCGGTTCACGAGCACCAGGTCAAACGCTCCGGCGCGCAACTGCGCCAGCGCGTCCTCGGCGTCGTGCGCTTGCGCCAGGGTGGCGTCAAAATGGCCCTCGATCAAGCGCCGCATGGCGCCATGGTCCATTTGGCACTGACCCACGTCGAGCACGTTTTTCATAGACCGAGCCGCCCGCCTTTGTGGTCTGTTGAAGAATTGCGACAGGCACCTCGCGGACACGGTTTCTCGCGCTTTTTCTGGCAATCTGGCTCGGAACCAGTCCCATTTTTCAACGCCGTCTATTCGTCCTTGGCTTGGATGGCAAACACGTGGTCCTTGTTGGCGATGAACAAGGTGTTGTTGGCAACGACCGGGGTGCTATAGACGGAATTGGCCATGCTGTTCTCGGCGATCAGGTCCATATCCTTCGAGAGCCGAAACACGCAGATGTCGCCGTCCTCGTCGCCGATGTACACTTTGTCCTCGACGATCATGGGCGAGCCCCAGGCGGCGGCCAGCATATCGTGCGTCCAGTGCGGAACCCCCGTCTTGGCATCCAGACAGTGGAACAATCCGCTGAAGTCAGCGACGAACAACAGGCCGTTCTTGATGGCCACGGTGCCGCAGGTGCGATGCATGGTTTCTTCGAACTCGATCTTGCCGTTCTTGTTGGCATCGTAGGAGGAGTAGTGCCAGACGGCGGCCGAGTTGGGATTGGCCCGCGCCACCTCGCCGGCCTTGGTGTTGACGGCCTGCATGCGGTGGTGCGGAATCGGCTTGGTGAGGTCGTTGACGTTGAACGCCAATTCGGAGCTCACGTCGCCACGCTTGGTCGGATCGATGCACCACAGGTGGCCGACGCCTTCGCCGTGCTCGGGATCTTCGCCGACGCCGACATACACCAGGCCGTCGTACACCACCGGCGTGCCGATGATGTGGTTGCGGTCGGCGCGGCCGCCCAGCACGTACTTCGATTCCTTGGGGTTGCAATCGAATTTCCACAGCAGCTCGGGCTTGCCGTCGTTCGACGTGCCATCGCCGCGAAAGCTATAGAGCCAGCCGTCGCCGCCGCCGAAGAGCACCTGGGGCACGCCGCCCAGCACCGCGTAGGCCGGCGACGACCACTGGCCGTGCAGCACGTTCGAGCCGGGCGAGTTGTCGGTCCAGATCACCTTGCCGGTATTCTTGTCCAGGGCCACGAACGTCGGAGCACTGGGGGCCGGAAGGTTCTCGTGCGCCTCGTCGACGCCGTTCGACGTGTTGACGTACAGAATGTCGCCGACCGCGGTCACCGAACAGCTGCACATGTTGTGCTGCGATACGCCCAGTTGCTTCATCATGTTCAATCGCCAAATGACGTCGGATTCGTCCTTATCGTCGGTATTGATCAATTTGTAGACGCTCAGCCGGGGGCCTTCCATCCGCATGATGACTTCGCGCAAAACTCCGCCGGCGGGAGTGAACGAGAGCTTGAAGTTCTGGCCGTCGGCTACCGGCTTCGCGTCGGAGGGCAGCGGCAGTCCGGCCGCCTTGAACTCGCCGGCCAGGCTCGGCTCGATCTTGCCTTCCTTGAGGCCCTTCTGGATCGCGGCCAGCTTGTCCTTGGCAGGATCATCGTTGCGCATTACGTCGAACAGCCGGCCCGGCTCCTTGGTCACGGGCCCGTCGTCCTCGTTGTCGTAAAAGCCTTCGGCGTCGAGGCACACGACTTCGCCGCGATTGGTCACGTACCACAGCCGCTTGCCTTCGACCAGCGGGGTGGCGCAGACGCCCTGCAGCGGCCAATCATGCACGCGGCCGGTGGGCAGCTTTTCGTTCGAATCCTGCCACATGAATTTGCCGTCCGATTCGCGGAAGCACACGAGCACACCCAAGTCGATCGTGGCCGGATAGCGCTTGAGGTAGCCGGTGCCGTTGTTCGTGCCGACGTACACCTGGCCGTTGGCGATTACGGGATTGCCATACGATTGCGAGCCGAGCGCAGCGACCCACTTGACGTTTTGCGATTCTTCTTTTTGCCACTTGCCGGTTTTCGGGTCGAACGAGCCGATGTTCCACTCGGTCGGGGTGTTCTTTCCCTGCGGCGTGTTGTTGCGCACGCTCGAACCGCCCCACTGGCCCCAATCAAGCGGCCCAATGCCCGCGGGAGGATTGTCAGGTTTGGCGGCGGGAGTTTTGCTGGGCGCCCCTTTGGCCAGGGCCGTGACCTTGGTTTGGGATTGGGCGCCCGGCTCAACGCCGGAAAGTTGACCGCCGCCGAACAGGGCCGCTCCCAGAAGCACAACCGTGGTCACTGTCGTTGAAGCCGTTTTCATGGCGAATCATCTCTCCAGGCGAATGGTGTTTGTTAAATGCTGGCTCGGCTCGAACTGGCGGCCGACACGGTCGGGCGGGACCTTCCACAACGTGCCGACTGGCCAGGCTCGGCAGCAGGACTAATTAGTAGCGTTCTTCGTGACCGAGATATTGTCGATAAAAATTTCCGAGACGCTGGCGTTGCCGAATAATCCCGGGCTGCCAACAAGGTTCGGCGCCTCGTCGACCGCCTCGATCGTCCACTGCGCCGGCTCGCGTTCGCCGCGCTTC
>JBGQHN010000067.1:0-16104 GCA_041497975.1 Planctomycetia bacterium
CCCAACGCGGCTGCCGTCGCCGCCCTGGACAGCCTGGAGCGGAGCGGCCAATGGCAACTCTATTGGAAAACCCCTTGCACCGCTGCCGCTTAACACCGCCAGAATGTTTGGGCACACCCGAGCAGGACGAGCGGTTGACACCTACCCCGGCAGGACTATCATAAAAAGCTTGCGGTCACGATGAGCTATAATTGCAAGCGCCGTCTCCGCTTGGATTCGCGAGTGGGCGCTACCCGGGGTGGGGCTATTCGAGCAAACGAGCGCGGTGACGATTATCCTGGCCGTGGACAATTGCTGGTCGATATTTGCGTGGGAAGTTCCGGTCGCGTTTTGTAAGAGGAGCACGTTGATGGCCGTTCACAGGCGCTTGCAGCTTTCCCAAGTCGGCGACGTGACCGTGGTTCGCTTCGTCGACCGCAAGATCCTCGACGAAGCCAATATTCAGGAATTGGGACAAGAGCTGTTCCAATTGATCGAGGATGAAAACCGCAAGAGTCTCTTGCTCAATTTTTCCTCGGTCGAGTTTCTCTCCAGCGCCGCGCTGGGCAAGCTCATCACGCTGGATAAACGAGTCAAAGCCCATGGCGGGAAATTGAAGCTGAGCAATATCCGACCCGAGATCTATGAGGTCTTTGCCATCACGAAGTTGAATAAGTTGTTCGACATCAAAGACGACGAGGCCGACGCGCTGGCGAGTTTCTAAATAAAAACACCAGAATATCGCAACGCTTCGCCGGCAAGTGCTTCGCGACTTGCCTCCCTTGGGAACGCGCAGTGCTCCATTCGTCGTGTGGACCTATTTAGCCGCGCCGGAAGATATTTCTGCAATCGGAAGGGGAACGTCGTTTTTGTCGCGCTCACTGGCGGTGGCCGCGCGGTGCCCGTTGGGCGTCGACGAGAATCCTCGAGCATTAACAGACAGTTGCGTTCCATGATGAGCGGCCTTCGTCGCGGACCGTGTGGCTGGGTGGTGCGGTAAACCATGTCACAGAATTTCTCGACTTGGACCATCGAGCACACGATCCAAAGCGAGATGGACGCGGGACATCGGGTTCTCGAGGAACTCCTGTCGAAACTGGCGGGCGAGGACTGGAGTTCACGCGACATGTTCGGCATTCGCCTGGCCTTGGAGGAGGCGGTTGTCAACGCCATCAAACACGGCAATCGCCTGGACAAGAACAAGCAGGTTCACGTCGTTTGCAAATCGACGGCCGAGGGCGTCTGGATCCGCATCTCCGATCAGGGCCAAGGATTCAATCCCGAGGGCGTGCCCGATTGCACCGATTCGGCGCACATCGATGCCCCTAACGGCCGTGGCATCATGCTGATGCGAAACTTCATGTCCCGGGTGGAATATAACGCCTTGGGCAACGTGGTGGTCATGGAGAAACGGCGGGCCAGCTAGTAAGCCGTTGAAAAAGGGGACTGGCTCCGAGCCGTGCGACTCGAATCTCGAACAAGACAATGCCTTCGAGGTGCCTGTCCCCATTTTTCAATGCTCAGCTAGCAGCGGCGGCCGGTTTGAGCTTGAACGCTGCGGCCAATTCGGTTACAAGCCACCGCCTGTTTTTCTCCCTTCTTTGTTTCCCGGACCAACGACGTGTTCAGAAGTTCTCGCATGCCGTGGCGCTGTCTCGTCGCGACGCTGCTAGGGATGTGCGGGGCCGGCCAGGCCCTGTGCGATGAGTTTCCCTACGTCGCTCATGTCAACTCGTCCGACGTCTACGTGCGCAGCGGGCCGGGACGCAATTACTATCCCACGGACAAGCTGCCCAAGGGCGAGAAAGTCGAGGTCTATCGCCACGATCCAGGCGGCTGGTATGCCATCCGTCCGCCGCGGCAAAGTTTCAGTTGGGTCTCAGCTCGGCATCTCGATCCGGTCGAAGATCGCCTGGCCGTCGTCAATAGCGGCCGCGTCGTGGCGCGCGTCGGCAGCGCGTTTAGCGACGTCCGCGACGTGATTCAAATACGACTCGACAAGGGCGAAAAGGTGGAATTGATCGAGCCGCCGTCGGCCGAGTCGCCGTGGTGCAGGATCGCGCCTCCCGCCGGCGAATTTCGCTGGATCTTTTCCAAGTTCGTCGAGCGCGATGCGGCTTCCGACGTGGCCGAAGGCCAACGAGACCCACCCCGTGAGGGCGAGGTTCGCCTAGCCAGCGACGAGCAACAGGCCGAACCCCCGACGCGCCCCGTAAACGGCACGCCGGCTGGCAGCGATAATACCACCGAGGCCGCCCGGCAGCGCGAGCTGGAGCGCATCGATCTGGAGTTGTCGGCCATGGTTGTCGAGGAAATTAACGCCTGGTCTTTCGCACCGTTGAGGCAGCGGGCCGAAGCCGTGCTGGTCGCGGCCCAAACGCCGGCCGAGCGCGGGCGGGCGCGGACGCTCGTCAACAAGCTGGCTCGCTTTGAGGACATCAAGCAGCGGCACGACGCCATGCGCAACGCGCCGGCGGATTTCCAGGCCGGCAGCACCCCGGCGGTGGCCGCGCCACCGCGCCGGGCCGTCGATCCTCGGTTTGACGGCGTGGGCCGCCTGGCTCCGGTCGTCTCGCAGCGGCCCGGCGCGCCCCAGTTCGCGCTGGTCGACACTTCGAATGTCGTCGTGTCGTTTGTCACGCCGGCGCCGGGCGTAAATCTGCGCCCCTACGTGAACAAATACGTTGGCGTCAACGGCCAGCGGGCCTACATGACCGATCTGCAGCGCGAGCACATCAGCGTGCAACGCGTGACGATGGTCGACCTCAAGCAGCGATAAGACGAGCGCTCGCGAGCGTTCGTGCCGATCTTCTCTCTTGCCCGCGCTGCCGGGCACCCACGCGACACTCTCCGCTTTCAATCCTCAGCCTGGTCCGCTCACCGCGCTGCTAGCTGCCAGCAGCCGCCAATCGAAGCGGCTGAAAACTTTCTCTCTCCTCGGCTGCTTCCCCGAGCCGAAAAACTTCTAGCGTCGGTAAAGCCGACCAGGCCGTCCGCCAGCGTGTCGCCAGTGCACACAACGCCGCGGCGCGCCGGCAACCGGGGGATTAGGGATCAGGGGGGATTTATGCCAGGGCGAGCGGACACAAAGCGTGCTTGCGCGCTGGGCAATCGGGACAGATTTTCGGGCCGGGCGCGCGTGCACAACTTGCCACGATCACTCTGCTCTATCCTGGGTTGCTTACTGTTGGCCTGCGCCATCCCCGCCGCCGCGGCGAGTCCTAATCAGGCCACTTCCAGTCGCGCTGCGCGGGACGAGGCGATTCGCTCGATACCGCTGGACAAGCTGGCACCCGACTTGGTGGACAATGTCCGCAGCACGGTGGCCAATGCCAGCATCTATCGCCGCCTGCCGGTCCAAGTGACCGACTGTGATCCCGATCTGTATCTGTTCCTGGTTCGTCATCCGGAAGTGGTCGTGAACATTTGGGAAGTCATGAACATCAGCAACGTGGCACTCGAACGAACGGGCAGTGACACGTTTCGGGCCAGTGACGGCGCGGGCACGCTCTGCGAAGTAAGGTTTTGCTACGCCAGTCACGATACCCACGTGATCTATGCCGAGGGCTCGTACGAGGGACCGCTGTTCAACCGGCCGGTGCAAGCGAAATGCGTGCTTGTGCTCAAGAGTGGCTACATGCGAGAAACCGACGGGCGCTATTTCGTCACGAGTCGCATGGACACGTTTATTCAAATCGAGCACGCCGGGGTGGAGCTGCTGGCCAAGACTTTGCAGCTTCTCGTGCACCGCTCGGCCGACTACAACTTCGTGGAGACGGCCAATTTCCTGGGCACGGTATCGCGCACCGCCGAGCAGAACTCCAGCGGCATGTGCCGGCTGGCGAACCGGCTGTCGAACGTAGAGCCCGACGTTCGCGACCGTTTTTCCGAGTTGTCGCTCGAAGTCGGCAAGAAAGCGCGCGAGCGCGAAGCGACTCAGGCATCCGCCAATGCGCCGGTCACCAGGTCAATCGAAAAGCGCTCGCCGCCACGACGCCGATAAACGAGAGCGGCCCACGACAAATCGGATCGCGCCCGGCGAACCGAAATGTTCGCCGGCCGGCTAACGGGTCGCGCTACTCTGTTTGCCCGATGCCGCTTCGGCGACTTTGAATTTGGCAAGCTCTTTGATTGCCTGCAAGTCAAGTTTGCCGGTGCCGAGCACGGGAATCTGTTCCACCTGGAAAAAACTGTCGGCGGATGGGACCCACAGGTTTGGGAGACCGGCGGCCGCCAGCTCCTTGGCGATCTGCTCCGGTGTCTTGCCGGTGGGCAAATAGAACACGATCAGCCGCTCTCCTTTGCGCTCATCGGGCACTGCCGTAACGGCCACGGCCAGCTTTTCCTCGTCCTCGGACAAGAGCTTCTGCAAGATCTCCTCGACGTGGATGTGGGGCACCATTTCGCCGCCGATTTTGGAGAATCGGCTCAACCGTCCCGTGATGTGTATGAATCCGTCGGCGTCGATCAGTCCCATGTCGCCGGTCACATACCAGCCATCGCGCATGACCTTGGCGGTTTGCTCGGGCATCTGGTAGTAGCCTTGCATGACATTGGGACCCGCGATCAACAACATGCCGGATTGACCCACGCCCAGGTCTTTGCCCGTTTCGTGGTCGATGATTTTTGCCCTGACGCCGGTAATCGGTTTGCCAACGGTGCCGACCCGGGCCATTTCCGTCGATTCGCCCGGGGTCCGCGCCGGAGGCACATTGACCGATACGACGGGAGATAGTTCGGTGGTGCCGTAGCCCTCCATGGGCCGGACGCCGAACCGTTCTTCAAATGCCGCCAACAAGTCATTGGGCAGTTTTTCGGCGCCGGTGACGACCAGATTGACGGTGGCGAATTCCTCGGGAGTGCAGCGGCGAATGTACGATCGCAGGAAGGTCGGCGTGGAGACGATGATCGTGATCCGGTGGTCCTGGCAGAGTTTGCCGATGATCTTCGCATCCAAGGGGCTGAAGTGGTACGCGCCCTTGACTTCCAGACCCAACACGGCCCACAGGGCAACCGTAAAACCCATCGAATGGAAGAACGGCAGGATGCCGCACACCGTGTCGCGCGCACCGAGCTGCAAGGTGTCTTCGATGGCCGCGACATTCGTGCCGATGTTGTTGTACGTCAGCATCACGCCTTTGGGCTTTCCAGTTGATCCGGACGTGTAGATGATCGTCAACAGGTCGTCGAGCTTGATTTTGTGCAGACCCAGCCAGCGCTCGAGAATCGCCGAGGGCAGCAGATATGCGTCGAGGGCCGCGACCAGCTTGTCGGCCAGCGTGACTTGTTCGCGAAAATCCTCGAGATACACCAACTCCGCGTTGAGTTTGAAATCAAACCGCTCCATGAACTTGCGGCTGGTCAACACGTGCCGAATGCCGCATTGGGCGATGCAGTGATTGAGAATCTCCGAAGGCACGGTGTAGTTGAGATTCACGGCCACGCGGCCCGCGAGCGTGACGGCGGCATTCGCCAGCACCCCGCCGCCGGACGGTGGAATCAACAAGCCCACGAAGCGTTCATCGTCGGCCAGCACGCGGCGCCGCAAGAGCCTGCGAAAGATCAGCGTGCGCATGAGCAAGCTGCCGCCGGTCATTTCCATGCCCGTCGAGTCGGCCACTTTCCTGGCGAACAGCGACTTGCGGCACTGCCGCAGAAACGCCCGCGGCAAGACGATCGTGCGTGCTGGTTGATTCATCGAAGCTGATTCTCCGCCTCGCTCACAGCCGTGAAGCCCCATCCATCAAGATACTTTGCCGGGGGGAGTTCAGGTAGCCCGGTGCGCGGGTCGAGAAAGGTCCATCCGTAGCCGTGCGGCGTCAGCGGTTTGCCAACTCAAACCGCCTCGTCCAGCACCGGATTGGTCAGCGAGCCGATCTTTTCAATCTCGACCGTAATCGTATCGCCCGACTTCAGCCACACGGGCGGTTTTCGGGCCATACCCACGCCGTGGGGCGTTCCGGTGAGGATCACCGTGCCGGGCAACAGGGTCGTGCTGCCGCTCAAAAACTCGATCAGGGCCGGGACATCGAAGATCATGTCGTCGGTGTTCCAGTCCTGCATCACTTCGCCGTTGAGGAGCGTGCGAATCGACAACGTATTGGGATACGTCAACTCGTCGGCGGTCACCAGGCAAGGGCCCAGCGGACAAAACGTGTCGAAGGTTTTGCCGCGGCACCATTGGCTGCCGCCCATCTCCTTTTGCCAATCCCGGGCGCTGACGTCGTTCGCGCAGGTATAGCCCAGCACGTAATCCAGTGCCCGGTCGCGCGACACGTTTTTCGCGCGACGGCCGATCACGACAGCCAGCTCACATTCATAATCGACCTGGTTGCTCCGTAACTGCCTGGGCAGCAGGATCGGATCGCCGGGATTCTGCACCGAGCTGACCGTTTTCATGAATAACACAGGCCACTTGGGAATCGGCGCGCCCCCTTCGGCCGCATGGCGGCGATAGTTCAGCCCGATGCACAAGATGCCCGTCGGACCAATAGGCGCGAGCGTTTTTCGCACGTCGGCCGGCCTGTCGGTTACGTCGAAGCGTCCAAAAATGTCGCCGGCAATCTGACGCGCCTCGCCGTCGGCCTGCTGGGCCGCGAAATGGATCTGTCCGGTGCCGTCCTGATAGCGAATGATTTTCATCGGGGGCGCGAAACTATGGGTTGAGGTTGAATCTTGGCGAAACGGCGACCTCGCGCTGTCACTCCTTGAAGCATTCCCGCCGCAGTGCTTGCATCACACTTCGGCCAGCCGTTCTTGTGCGTCGCCGAATTGCTTGAGATGCACGCCTGTTTTGTCCATCAGCGAGAGATAAAGACTGCACATCTTTCGCTCCTGCCGGCCCTGGTAGTCGAGGACGCGCCCAGTATCCAAGCGGCCGCCGCCGCGTCCCAGCACGATCACGGGCAACTGGGTGGCGTCGTGGCTGCCGGTCATCATGCTCGAGCAGAATAGAATCAGCGAGTTGTCGAGCGTGGTGCGTTCGCCTTCGGAAATCGCGTCCAGCTTACGGGCGATGTACGCGACTTGCTCGAGGAAGAACTGGTTCACCTTCAGCCAGTCGGCGGTATCCGAGTGCGAGAGCAAGTGATGGATCATGTAATCCACGCCAAGATTGGGAAATCGCAGCGAACTGTGGTCGTTGTTGAGCTTGAGAGTGCAGACGCGCGTCGTGTCGGTCTGGAAGCCCAACACCAGAATGTCGCACATCAACCGCATGTGCTCGGCAATGTCCTGTGGAATGCCATCGGGCGGGCGAGGGACATTGGGGGTGTCGAGCGTTGGTCGCCAGCCTTGCAACTCTCCTTTTTCTCCGGCCTGTTCGATGCGCTGTTCGACTTCGCGGACGGAGTCGAGGTATTCGTCGAGCTTGCGTTGATCGGCCGTGCTGATTTGCCGGCGAATGTCCGTGGCGTCGCTCAGGACGGCATCGAGCACGCTCTTGTCGCCGCGCTGGACTTCGTCCTTGAACAGCCGGTCGAATGCCAGCGCCGGATAAAGCTCGAGCGGCGTCGGCGTGGTTGGAGAGCTCCACGAGATGTGCGAGCTATACAACATCGAGTAGTTCTTATGCACGGACGGATTGGACTTTTCGCAGCCCAATACCAGGCTGGGAACTTTTGTCGACTGCCCTTGCTGCTGAGCGATCACCTGGTCGATGCTCGTCCCGGAGCGGATTTCCCCGCCCGAGGCTAGCGGCGCGCCCGACAGCAGGTTGCCCGTCTGCGAGCTGTGGATGTTTCCTTTGAGCGCCTCGGCGTTGTGCAGTCCCCGCACGAAGAGCAGTTTTTCGCGGAAATCGGCCAGCGGCGCGAGCACTTTGCCGAGCTCCATTTCTCCTTTGGCGCCCTTGGCCCACCACTCTTTGCCATGAAAGCCGTTGCCGGCAAACAGCGCGGCCAGCCGCACCGGCGGCTCGCTGGCGGCCTGGGCCGCCCGGGGCTCGTCACCCCAAACGCACATTGACTCAAGCCACGGCAATGCCATCGTCACTCCGACGCCATGCAGCCAGGTCCGACGCGAAAGCTGATGACTATTCATGATATTCCTCGCGATGCCGCATGTGCCGTGCGGACGATTTCCACGCACGGCAGGCTGCTTGTGCTGCCAGCTCCACCTGCGCAACCAAACTCCAACAATTCTACGACTTACTCGGCCTCCGCAAAGTGCGAATCCTTGCCGCGAATTTCGCGGAATTGCCGACTGCGAACGATTGTATCCACGGCGATCGAAAAACGATATTCATGCTTCTCCAGTCGCTGCTGCATCTCCTTGAGCAAGGGCTCGTCCGAAAGCCGCACGCTTCGCCCCAAGGCGTATCCCAACAGCTTGCGGCAAAACTGCCGCAAGACGGCGTCGCGGCGGGCGTTCAAAAGGTAATCTCGCAAGCCTTCCAGGCCCTCGAATTGGGTACCATCGGCGAGTTTCGCCCGAACTTCTATCGGCCGGTTCGCAAGATCCTTCTCTCGCCGCCTGCCAATCGGGTCGAATCCCTCCAAGGCGAAGCCCATCGGATCGATGCGCACGTGGCATTTCGCGCAGCGCGCGTCGCTCGAGTGCTTCTCGACCAGTTGTCGAACCGTCAAACCCTCGGTAGCCGTTTCATCCTCCGGTAGCCGCGGCACGTCCTTGGGCGGACGCGGCAGCTTTTCGCCGAGCAACACTTCCGACACCCAATTGCCGCGCAGCGTGGGACTGGTGCGCGAAGCGCCCGATTGTTTGGCCAAAATGGCCGAAAGGCCCAAGATGCCTCCCCGCCCATATTTTCCAACGCCGTCCACGCGCCGCCACTCGCTTCCGCTCACGCCCGGAATGTCATAATGCTTCGCCAGCGATTCATTGACCAGCGCATGGTCGGCGTTAAAAATGCTCAGCACCGACGCGTCGCTCTGGAACAAGTCGGTGAAAAAGCGGATCGCCTCCTCGTACATATCGCCACGCAACTCGGCAAACGAGGGAAAGTGGCTCTCGCTCTTCTCGTCGAGGGTGTCGAACTCATAGATATGCAGCCACTGGCAAGCGAACTCGCTGGCCAGTCGGCGTACGCGCGCGTCATCCAGCATACGGCGGGCCTCGGCGGCCAGCACTTCGGGATCGCGCAGCCGGCCGGACGCGGCCGCTTTGAGCAACCGCGCATCAGGGGTCGAGGACCATAAAAAGTAACTCAACCGGCTGGCAAGCTCCCAGTCTGATACTGGCCCCTGCTCCTTGCCCGGGGCGGCCTGTTCGAGCCGGTACAAAAATGCCGGCGAGACAAACACACGGGCGAGCGTAAACCGCCACGCTTCTTCATGCGGTAGCTCTTGGTCCCGCAGCCTTCGATAGAGTTGGCGCAGTTCCGTGCTCTCGGCAGTTGTCAGCGGGCGCCGATAAGCTCGCGCGGCGAACTCGACCAGGGCCTCCAACTGCCGCGGCTCGGCGTCGACCAGCGCCTGCCGAAACGCCGCGGCCCGCTCGTGAATCGGTTTGCGAAAGGGTTCGAACAGTTTTGGATCGCTGTCTTGCGTGGCATACTCCATGAGCTGCGCAAAGGCGTCGACCAGGGTGAGCGCGTCGTGGCTGACGAAATGCAGCTCGTCCCACAACCGATCGAGCTCGGCCTTTTGCCGCTCGTCCAGCATCAGCCGGCAGAACGACTCGTCCTCGCGATGAAACAACGTCAGGGTCACCACCTCGTCCACAGGAACGATTCGCAGGTAACACAGCGCCGCCGGGAACAAGCCGCGGAAGTCGTCGCAGGCCTGCTCGAAGCGTTTCCGGGCGGCGCTGCCCTCGGCGGTTACTATCGGCCAATCGGGTCGCAGCGCGGATAACGAACCGGGTTTGTCGGTGGACAGGCTGGTTTGAACGCTGCCTTCCCCGCCGCTCTGCAGATCGAGCTCTGCGCCGGTGACAAATTCGCAGTCGCCCACCAAATCGGCCGGCAGACGTATCTCGATGACCGACGGCGCCTGCACGCAAAGGCTCGCAGGGTCGATGGCCGAGCCGCTCGGATGTCGGCCGAACATCGCGGGGTCCAGCCCCCATTCATTTTGTCCCGCTGGGGGGTCCGCGGCCGGCAACGTGCCGGCTGCCCGCTTATGCGCGCGAGCACCCGCAAACAAGGGTCCGCCCAACGATGCCAATTGGCGGTAGAGCACCACGTCGGGATGTTTGGGATCAGCCGGCGGCCCGGCGGTCAGCAGTCTCTGCACCTCCTGGGCCAGCTTTTGTTTCTCCTCGGTGCGCGTGGCGGCGAGCCAGCTTGCCAAGAGGGACCCGGCGGGGATCAACCCCTTGCCGTCGCCGCCTTGGACGGGCTCGGTATAGAAATGCCAGACGTCCTTGTTGCCAAAGTGGTCCGCGTGCGGATTGGCGGCCAGAGGGTCGCTCGATACGTTGGAAGTCAGGCTCCAAACCCGGCCGTCCGCCGCGCTCGTGAACGACAGCTCGGTATCGGTCAAGTCGCAAGCATGATTGCCGTCGCGCGGCCCAATCAAGAGCGAAACCAGATCGCCGGGCTGGATCGATACGGATTCGAGCGGGCCGATTGCCACCGGCGCGGCGCCCTGCGCAATGCCCGCGGCCAGCCGCTGCCGCGTGTTGCCGCGGCGCAGCTCGAGCGACCATGTCACGCCGTTGCCGCACTCGGGATGCGCATGCGTGACGCGGCCCTCAATCTTCACCGATCCGGTGAGTGGACTTTGCCAACCGACCGCCGCTTGCAACGTGGGAGAAGGATGCAACACGACACCGTGCGGCTTCATGTTGCCGGGAATGCGTACGTGCTTGTCGGAAGAGTTAGCCATCAGGCTGGGCGTTTGGAGGGTGCCCCAACCCTGGACGAAATCGTAACCGGACGTTTTTTCAATCCGTTCGGTCATGTGGTCGAGCTTCAGCTTCGCGGCCGTGCTGATGCCCAGGTAGTCCAGCCAGGCCCCGAGCGTATCGGCGTCGACTTCGTGCCGTCGCGCAAGTTCGGCCACGTCCAGCTTGCCTGCCGCGTCCGGGTTGCCCGCTATGCGGCTTGCTTCGTCCACGGCCGCCAGCGACCTGGCGGTCGAGGCGAACATGCGCTCGCGGCGAGCGGTCATGTCACGAGTGAACTCGCGGACTTCGCCGAGCGGTAAATCGGGCCGACCGGGCGCGACCAATCGCGGCTGCTGCCACACGACAAAATCGCTGGCCGCGCCATCGCCGGCTTCACCGGCCGCGAGGTACAGCGTGACATGGTTGCCGCTGGCCGGCGCGGGAATCTTGAAGCGAATTTCCTGGCGCGACGTGAGCGGATTGACCGGCACCACCCAGGACTTCATGTGCCCCACGCTTTGAAAGCGGCTCAACACCGCTTGCCACCCGGCAACGTCGGCCGCCAGCGCCGCGGCGCCCTCTGGCGCAGCCTCGCGCCAGCGCACGCGCAGGGCATCGAGCAACTGCGAGACCTGCGGGCCATTCAGCATTTTCCACAACGCCGCGAGATATTTGGCATTCAGCCCACGATCGCGAGCCACGGCTTCAATGGTTTTTTGACCCGAGGCAAGCGCCGCGCGCTCGGCAAGCGTCGCGGTCAGGTATTTTTCCAGCGGAAGCCGGCCCCCCTCGTTGGTCGCCCATTCGAGCCCTTGCAGCTTGACCTGCGTGCTGCCGCGAGTGTCGGTGTGCTGCAAATAAATCCGCCGAATCCGCGCCAGGACGTCGTCCGTCCAGTCGCGACGCGTCGTCGAAGGTGAAAACCGGAACCCATCGGGCAGCAGGGCGGCATGACGAGCGATCTCCTTGCCTGCGTCCAGGTACTTGGTCAATAGCGACGGCGACATCACCAGCGCATTGCCCGTGTTGGTAAATCCTTCGCCGGCGGCGCTGTCGCCGGGGAATTCGCGGGCAGGGCTCATGTCCACTCCCGTCAGATCGCGCACCGTGTAGGTATACTCGGCATTGCTCAGCCGTCGCAGAATGACCGGTCCGGGATCGCCGGCGTTGGCGTACGCTTCGGCTTCGAGGTAGCGCCCGATCCAGGCCCGAAGTTGTTTCTTCTGGTCGGCAGGCAAGGGCTCGGCATCTTTCGGCGGCATCTCGCCGTTGTCGAGCATTTCGGCCGCTTTGAGCCACGTTTTGGTCGAGCGACGCAGGTCGTCGAACTTTGCGAACCGCTCGAGATCCAATTCACCTTCCTTGGTCACGGTCGAATGACATTCGAGACAATAGCTAACGACCATCGGCCGTATCTGAGCGGCATATTCGCCGGCCAACACGTCAAACGTCTGAGGTTGGGCGGCCCAGGAGCGTCCGGCCAACAGCACGGCAATTGCCAGCGAACTGGCGATCTTTTGCAGGCGAACTCGCGCTAGCGCCGTGGAGGGAAGCATGGGCATTGCGAAGTCGTGGTTCGCGGGAGGAAGCGAAGGCCAGGGTTGAATTATCCCTCGAACTTCTCATCCACGCAAGAACGCGCCGGTCTCGCGCGCTCAAGCAACGCGCCTGCACGCGCCAGGCCGATTGCTTGCGGGCCGGCCATGCTCCCAGTAGTATTGTGAGGCCACCGGTCAGCTTCCAGCGTAGATCTAAGAATCCGACGAGACGAAAAAGGGGCGATTTCGTTTCATGCCCGAGGATTCGACCACCAACCGCGGCGATAAACCCACTGTCCAAGGCGGTTTGCTGGCGCCGTGGCACGTTGGCCAGTTGCCGCCGGCGCCGGCGCCCGGCTGGCGGCTGTGGATCGGGCTGTTGGGACCGGGCGTCGTTCTGGCCGGCACATCCATCGGATCGGGCGAGTGGCTCTTCGGCCCGGCCGTCAGCGCTCAATACGGCGGCACGCTGTTGTGGCTGGCCTCGCTCAGCATCATCCTGCAAGTGTTTTGCAACTTGATGATGATGCGCTATACGATCTATTGCGGCGAGCCGATCATCGTGGGCGGACTGCGCACGCGGCCGGGTCCGAAATACTGGATCGTCGTGTACGCGATCTTGGACATCGCCTCGATCTGGCCCTACAACGCGTCGAACGCCGCGGTGCCGCTGGCGGCTGCCATCCTGGGCCACTTGCCCGGCGATCATTCGATGCGCATTGCGGGCCACATTCTGTCGGAAAGTCAGCTGGTGCGAGGTCTGGGATTCGCGATTTTCATATTGGCTTTCGTGCCGCTGATTTTCGGCGGCACGGTGTATCGCATGCTCGAAAAGATCATGAGCCTGAAACTTGTGCTGGTGCTGGGCTATTTGACTTTCATGGCGCTGTTTCTGGTCTCACCGCGCGTCGGCTGGGAGGTGCTCACCGGCTTCCTGCGTTTCGGAGACTATCCACAAAGGGCCGACACCATCCTCGTTGATCGGCACTTCGCGCTTACGATCGACCAGGGCGACGCGACTTACGTGATCAAGGGAACCAAGGAACCGACTGGCACGATCATCGGTGAGTTTCGCGTCAACGGAGAGGTGAAGAAAAACGCTCTTGACCCATCGCTGCAAGCCAAGCGCGAGCAGTTGCAGGCCCAAGCCGAGGCGATGTTGCGCCCCGGCGAGTTCTTTTTCCAAACCCGCACGGAAGGCGGAGCGGTGCTCTCGGCGCGCGGCATCCTCAACGACGGATGGGAGCCGACCGAGCTTGATGTCACCACGCCCCAAGGCGAGGAGCACACGTACGCGCGGCTCGACGAAGTGCCGCCCGAGTATCGCGATCAGTTGCGCGAACTCATTAAGCATGAGGGCGTGGAGCACAAGAGCCTGCTGGGCTACGTTCGCGCTCATGGGCGGCTGCCGCAATTGGATTGGTTTACGCTGGTCGCGTTTGCCGCCATCGCCGGTTCCGGCGGGCTGGCGAACACGTTGTTTTCCAATTATGCCCGTGATAAGGGCTGGGGAATGGGCGCCCGCGTGGGTGCGATACCCAGCGCCATTGGCGGGCTGCCGATTTCGTTGTCGCACGTGGGCGAAGTGTTCCCGCTGGACGCTGCCAACCTGTCGCGTTGGAAGGCCTGGATTCGACATATCATCCGCGACCAGACCATGATCTGGATGACCGCGTCGTTCATCGGCATGGCGCTGCCCTGCATGTTGTCGCTGCAATTCATTCGCAATGCCACGGTGGCGGGAGATCGCGTGGCGGCGATGACGGCCGAGGGAATCGCGCTGCGCTATCCCCAGTTCGGCGGATTATTCTGGACGCTCACGCTCTTGTGCGGTTTTCTGGTGCTGGCGCCCGGACAAATCAGCGTCGGCGACCAGATCGCCCGCCGCTGGACGGACATCGCCTGGACGGCCAGCAGCCGGCTGAAGCGCATGGGCGGCACGCACGTGAAATACGTCTATTACAGCATTCTGAGCGTGTATGCCGTGTGGGGATTACTCGTGCTGTGGCGGTTGCCGGCATTGGACATCGCCAAGATCGGGGCCGTGCTGGGTAACGTCGCCCTGGGCTTCTCGGCCCTGCACGCCCTGTATGCCAATCGAACGCTGTTGCCCAAAGCGTTGCAACCGCACTGGCTGCTGCAAATCGGCGTGCTGTGCTGCGGAATCTTTTTTATCGGCATCAGCATGGTGGTGATCGTCGACGTAGTGAATACAATTGCCCTTTGAGCGTTGGCAAGCATAAAGTCCATGCGCTTGGTCGCGCGTGGCGCGGCCGCGCGATGGAGGCCGTCCTTCCCTCGGTACTGCTTCGATTGATTGCCTGGAGGCGATGTACACGATGAGCGTCACGACCGCCGCTGCCGTGCCCAGCCAGGGCGACGTGAACAAACGTCAATTGCTGGCGCTGTACGAGCAGATGATGCTCATCCGTCGCTTTGAACTGACGGCGCAAGCGATCTATCGAACGGGCGAAATGCCGGGCTTTATCCATCTCTATGTCGGCCAGGAAGCCACGGCCGTCGGCGTGTGCGCGCATTTGCGCTCGGACGATTGGGTCACGAGCACCCATCGCGGTCACGGCCACGCCCTGGCCAAAGGGGTCGCCCCGCAACAAGTCCTGGCCGAACTCTTCGGCAAAGCCGGCGGTTGTTGCGGTGGCCGCGGCGGCAGCATGCACTTGTATAAGCTGGACGCCGGCCTGTTTGGCACCAACGGGTTCGTCGGCGGTGGGCTGCCGGCCACGGTTGGCTTGGGGCTGAGCGCGCGCACCCGCTCCACCGACCAGGTGGCCGTGGCGTTTTTTGGAGACGGGGCGGTCAATCACGGAGCGTTTCACGAATCGTTGAATCTGGCGGGCATTCAAAAGCTGCCGGTCATCTTTGTTTGCGAAAACAATCAATACGCCACGGCCACTCCACTGGCGATGGCCACGCTCAATACCGAAGTCGCCACGAAGGCCGCGTCCTATGCCATTCCGGGAGTGGCCGTCGACGGCAACGACGTCCTGGCCGTTCATGAGGCGGCGCGAGCAGCGGTCGCGCGGGCACGCTCGGGCGGCGGTCCCACGTTGATTGAGGCCAAAACCTATCGCGTCGTCGGACATCACGAGGGAGACCCGCTCACCGGCACCTATCGCACGCAGGAAGAGCTCGACCGCTGGAAAGCCCGCTGCCCGATCGCCACGTTCCGCGCAAAACTCTTGGCCCAGGGGCACGCAACGGCCGACGAGCTGGACCAGATCGATCGCAGCATCGACGCCCAAATGGATGCCGCCGTCGAATTTGCCCGCAATTCGCCGGCGCCCGATCCGACCGAGGCCAATGACCACGTGTGGGCCGAGGTCTTGCATCCACCGCTCGAGCCCGCGCCGCCTGGCGCTGAAACAAAAACCCAGACCTGGCTGGAGGCGGTCCGCGACGGAATTGCCGAGGAAATGCGCCGCGACCCGCACATCATCTACCTGGGCGAGGGCACCGGCGAGCGGGGCGGAAGCTTCGGCCACACCAAGGGGCTGTGGCACGAATTTGGCCCGTTGCGGATGATCGACACGCCCATCAGCGAATTGGGGTTCACCGGCGCCGCTGCCGGCGCTGCCGCCAGCGGCTGTCGCGCCGTGGCCGACGTGATGTTCGCCGACTTCATGTTCGAAGCCGCTTCGCAGATCATCGAGCAAGCGGCCAAGCTGCGCTACATGAGCGGCGGCCAGATCGGCGTGCCGATGATCGTGCGGGCGGCGTGGGGAACGATAAAAAACACCGGCCCGCACCACAGTGGCAGCTACCATCCGATTTGGGCCCA
>JBGQHN010000068.1:0-15926 GCA_041497975.1 Planctomycetia bacterium
AAACATCGCATCCAGGTAATCGCGGGCTTCGTCGAGCGGCATGACGAGCGGCGGGCTGACGCGGATCACTTTGCCGGCCAGCGGTCCGAGCAGATGAATCGCCCGGCCCGACGCATCGCCCAGGTAGCAGGCCTCGACGCAGGCATTGGCGACCTGGTCGGCCGATTGATTCCCCAACGGGGCACATTCAACGCCCCACACCAATCCTTCGCCGCGTACGTTGGCAACCACGTCCAGTTCGGAAAGCCGGCACAAGCCAGCCTCAATGACCTGGCTCAGCGCGCGGGCGTGCTCGAGCACGTCGGTCGTCTCGAATTCGTCGAGCGTGGCCAGCACGGCGGCGCAACCCAAGGGCGAGGCGCTCCACGTGTCCGATCCCTCGCCGTAGTGCATGTTGGCAAACAAGTCGGCCCGGCCGACTGCCGCGTCGACCGGCACTCCGTTGCCCAGGCCCTTGCCCAGCACGACGATGTCGGGCTCGACGCCGTAGTGCGAGAACGCGTACAGCGAACCGGTGCGACCGAAGTTGGCTTGCACCTCGTCGAGAATGAATACGATGTCGTGCTCGCGGCAGAAGCGGCCAAGCAGTTGCATGTACTCTTTTTGTGGATGGTACGAGCCGCCTCCGCCCAAGTAGGGTTCGGTCACCAGGCAACAAATGCGCTTGCCATATTCTGTGGCGAGGGCGGACAATTCGTTCTTGTACGTCGTCAGATCGAGCGGCTCGCGCCGTCGTTGAACGCTGCGGCACTCCTCGGTCGGAAAGCTGATGAAACGCACGCGCGGATCGCGCTCGCTGTCCCGCTCGCTGCCGGTGACGGCGCCGGCCAGTCCTTTCTTGCCGTGAAATCCGAAGCGTGTGGCCAGGATAATGTCTTCGCCCGCGCGGCGATCGAGCGCGGCCCAAATCGCTTTTTGCACCGCTTCGCTGCCTGTGGCTGCCCACATCACTTGTTCCAGCCTCGCGCCGCCCGCGCTGCCGCGGAGACTGGCCAGCAGGCGCTCGGCGGCTTGCACTTCGAGCGGTGTGACGGCGTTATAGGCCGTGAGCGTGGCCGCGGAACAGAACTCGGCCGCTGCGGGAAGCGCGTCGAGACCCAAGTACTGCAACACGCGCTTCCACCAGCGCGTGGGGTTATGTCCCAAATTAGCGACCAACACGCCCGACGAAAAATCGGCCAGCTTGCGGCCCTCGGGCGTCCAGTGGTAGCTCCCCTCGCTGCGCGCCAGCACCGCCAGGCTGGGCGTATAGGCGCGTAGCGCGGCCGGCTCGACGGCGGCGGCGCGACGGCGAAAATCGTTCGACAGTTCTTCACCAGGGTGCTGGATCACGGAGAACTTTTGGGAAGGGTCAGCCATCGCACCACAATTCCTCGCGAACAATACTCAACTCACACGCGCGGCGCGTACAAAACTTCGCTCTGGGCCGAGCCGGGCGCGCACAGGACCAAACCGCCCAGCTTGTCGTTGACGTTCACCACGCAATTGGGCGTGCCCGCGACGTGCTTTGCCAGAATCGCCTCCATGGCCTGCACGGCCGCCACGGTCTGGCGATCGGCCCCGAGGTCGTTGTAGGCCAGCGACCGCGCCTGCGCAAGCCGGGCCTCACGACCGTCCTGCGACCCGCCAAATTCCACGGACGCAACTTCCCGCGCGAACCGTTCCAACACTTCAATGCCGTAGCCTCGCTGGGACCGCTCGCCCCACGGTTCGAGAAACGTGCCGTTGTAGTGGTTATTGATGTTGATTTTGCGCGCGTTGGGCGTGCGGCCTTCGACCGTGCACTCCACGCCCCGCTTGCGGCTGTGAGCGTTCCACACTCCGTTGTCGAAGCGAAACTGCACTTCCTGCTCGACGTAACCGGGAAAATTGTCCGGCGTGACCCACGACGTGTGAATATCGAACGCGGCCTGGCGACCGTCGTCATACTCGTAGATCAAACGCAACTGCGTCGAATCCCAAGTCGGCCCCTGGGCCGGCCCGACGATACCGCGCTGGCCGGTACATTGCACCGTTTTGAGCCGGCCGCCGAAGGTAAAGTCAATGAGCTTGATGTAGTGCACGGCCACATAAGTGCCCGGATTGCGGCCGTTGATCCACTCGGCGAATTGGCTGCCCGAGATCGACTTTGGCTCCAGCAGCGTGCAGTAGCCGTTATTGACGTGTCGCAGCTCGCCGTCGGCGACCAGCGTGCGCAGCTTTTTGTGGTCGGGGTCGAGCAGTTTGTGATAGACGACCTTGGCCAACACGCCGTTCTGGCGTGCCAGGCCGAGCAAAGCGTCGAGTTCGGCGAGCGACAGCACCGAGGGTTTTTCGATGAGCACGTGCTTGCCCGCGGCCAGCGCCGCCTTGGCGGCCGCAAAGTGGCGATCGTCGGGCGTGGCGATGCAGACAAAGTCGACGCCGCTGTCCAACAGCCGCTCGACGCTGTCGGGCTCGCTAAAACTTTCGAACTCGTCGATCCGACCTGCGGCCGACTGGCGATACGCTTCGGCACGGCGGCCGGTGCGACTGGCCACGGCGGCCAGCGTGAGCGCGCACGCGCCGAAATCTGGCTCGAAAATTGGCCGTTGGAAAGCCCCCTCGAAGAACGGGCGGTAGGTTTCGTCAAAAATCATGCCCATCCCGACCATTCCGCCGCGCAGGCGGTGAACTTCCACGGACGACGGTTGAGGAGCGGGCCTTTTGGGCATGAGAAACAAGATAACGCAGCCCGCGCGAATTTGCCAATGACGCGCGTCCTCGATGAATTGCCCCTTGTCTTGTCCGAGCGGCTCTTCGACAATGTTCCTCTTGCCCGAGCAAGCGCAAATGTTCCATTGTCCAATCCCCTGGTGCGCGAGTCATGTCCGAAATTCCTCAAGTCACGCTCAGTGGTTTCGCCGATGAAGCCGCGAATCAGAAAACGGCGGTGCAGCAGTTCGCGGCCATGGCCGCCCTGGGTTTGCAGTATTACAGCTTGCGGTTCATTGATGCCGGAGAGGGCATCAAGAATGTGATGAAGCTGAGCATCGGCGAAATCCAGACGGTCCGCCACTTGGAGGACGAATACGGGCTGAACGTGGCGTCGATCGGGTCGCCCATCGGCAAAGTCAAGCTGCTGGATGTGGAGGACGGGACGAAAAACACCTACGTGCCCTTCAAAAAATATCTGGAAAAAGACGTCAAGAAAGCGTGCGAGATGGCCCACGCCTTCGAGACCAAGCTCATTCGCGGGTTTTCGTTCTACCATCCCAAGGGCACGGACCCACGCCAGCATTTGCCGCAAGTGATCGATCAGCTCGGGCAAATCGCCGAGACTTGTCTGCGGAGCGATCTCAGTTACGGCGTGGAGCTGGAAGCGAACCTCGTGGGCCAAACCGGCGAGATCCTGGCCGAAATACATCGCCAGGTGAACAACCCGGCGCTGTTGTTGATTTTTGATGCCGGCAATCTTACCTGCCAGGGTTTCAGCGCGGGCGAAGTGCTGGAACAATTTCGCATGATGAAACCGGGATTGGGCTGGATGCACGTCAAGGACTATCGCCACCCCGAACCGACGCGGCGACAATCGCACATCGACGAGGAGACGCTCAAACATTTCGTGCCGGCCGACCTGGGCGACAGCGGTCACGAGGCAATCTTCAAGGACCTGCGCGAAACGTTGCCCAAGCTCGATCAAAAGCTGCGCCGACGCGGAATTCCCGGCGTGTTCGTCGACTTGGAGCCGCACGTCAAGGCGGGCGGCCAGTACGGCGGATTCAGCGGGCCCGACGGCATGGGCGTCGCGCTTCGCTCGCTGTGCAGAGTACTCGACTACGTCAAGATCGATTACCACCTGCGCGATTTCGACGATATTCGCGCGGCCCGCGGTTTTTAGCGGCGCCCGTTTTGGCCAGCCGGCAGTCCCTCGAGGCCCGTGGCGTTGACGGGCGCCCTGGATCTATGACGGGTTCGTTTTGGCCGGGTCTTTTTCAAGGCTGGCGCGAATTCCCTTGCGTCGTTTCCGCTCGGTTGCGATCAACTGTTGCGTGGCCGTCAAGCCGATGAAAATCCAGTAGATGCCGGCCACGATACCAGTTATGGCGCCGGTTCGGAGAGTTCGATTGGCATCGGGCGTGAGACCCAGCACGACGAGCGTGCCGATCACGAAGGCCAGACCGATGCCCCAGGCGCGCGCTGCCCGCTTGAGCAGCCGTTTCTTTCCGTGGGTCGAGATGGCGATATTGGCCTGGGTGTTGGCCAATTCCCGCATGGCGGCCAGGTCGGTCTTGTCCACCGGCGCCGAACGGCGCGCCAGTTCGGTTTCGCCCAGGGGCATATCCACCACCTGGCTCGAAGTCACGTCGCGCGGCGGCCGCTCCGATTGGCATCGTTCTTCGGCGGGCGCGGAATCCGATTTGCGCTTGTTCCGCTTCGGCTGCGTCGCGACGACCGGCTCGATTGGGCTACCGCCTCGCGTGCGGCTGATCAGGGCCGCCATATATTCTTCGATGGATTGTTCATCCGAACTGGATTCCGACGCTCGGCCACGGCGCTCGGGCTGACGCGCAGCACCTTTCACGATCGAATCGCGTCCGACAGCCTCCCGCGGTGCCTCCACCTCTTCGCTTGATGCGTCGGATTCGACAGTGTCCTCCGCGGAAAGAGCTTCCTCCTCCTGCGCATCGTACCGCGACGGTTGCTCGGCCGGTTCATCGAGGAAATTCTCGTCGGTTGGCCCGACCCCCGAGCGATCTTGTGATTGTTGTTCGTCGGCGAGAGCCACCTGCTCGGCACGCAGACCGCGATCTTGGACTTCGAGCTCGGTCCGCAGTTGTTCGAGTTGTGAGCGTTGCTGCTCGACCCGTTCGGCATTTCGCCGGCGTTCGCCCTCGAGCGATTCGCGATCGCGCTGGAGTTCCTGGCGGGTCGCATCGAGCTCGGCTCGCACTTCGTCGAGCTTCGCGGCGTGGGTTGTCTGGCCATCGTCGTTCGCTTGTTGCGCGACCAGCCGTTGTTCACGGCTCTCGAGTTCAGCGGCGAGTTCTTGCAATCCTTGCGCCGCTCGTTCCTGCTCTTGTTGCACGCGCGTCAAGGATTCTTGTTCGCGCTGGATCGCCTCCTCTCGCTGTCGGAGTTTGCTGACCTCGTCTTCCAACCGCTGAAGCTGCCCGGCATAACGCTGGTCAAATTGCACGCGAGATTCTTGCCAGGCTTGACGATCGCGCTCGAATTGCGCCCGATGTTCATCCAATTCCGCCTGCTCCAACCGCAAGGATTGGTCAGGTTGTTCTTGCTCTACAGCGTCATCGCACTGGCCGACAATCGCGGCCGCTTGGGCCGCCAGGCACGACTCGCGCTCGTCGAGTTCGGCCCTGTGCCGTGCCAAGGCCTCTTCGGCGGCTTGTTGCTCGGCCTCCCAGGCTTGCCATTGCTCGGCCAGCGTGGCGCGTTCGGCAACGAGTTCGGCCTGCGACTCAACCAGCCGCTGAGCCTCGAGGGCCGCCTGTTCTTGCGTTAGTTTGCATTCCTGGCTGTTGCGGATGAAATCGGCCCGTTGTATTTCCAGCTCTTGGCGCTCTTGCACCACATGATTGCGCGCTTCTTCGAAGCCTATCTGCTCTTGGGCCAGGTTGTTTTTTTGCTGCTCAACGCGCGCGGCTTGTTTCTCCACTTCGTCGCGCAACTGCTCAAGCTGCCGCCGTCGCTCGCGTTCTTCGATCTCGGCGGCGGCGCACTCCTGCTGGCGGGCCGCTTGGGCGGCCTCGAGCTGTTCTTTGGCGGCGACTGCCTGCTGCGCGACTTCCGCGCGCAGTCGCTCGCAGTCTTCCAACGCGGCACGGCATTCGATTTCGGCCTGCGCCAGGCCGGCTTCGCGCCCGTCGAGTTCGGCCTGTTTCGCGGCCAGCTGCTCGGCCTGCAAAGCGGCTTGCGCTTGCTCGGGCGCCCAATTTTTGCGGCCGAGATCGAGCTCGGACTGCTCACGCTCCAGGACTTCACGCTGCTGTTGCAATTCATGGCGCGAGCCTTCGAGCGTTTCCCCTTGGCGCGCCAATTCCTCGCGTTGTTGTTCGTTCCGCGCTCGTTGTTCGTCCAACTCGTCGCGAAGCCGCTCAAGCTGCAACCGCCGCTCGGCGTCTTCGTTCTCGGCGGATGCACGCTGTTGTTGCCAGGCGGTCCGCTCCCCTTCGAGTCGCTCGCGGGCAGCGGCATTGGCCCCGAGGAACTCGACCCGCAACTGCTCGCACGCGTCTCTAGCGGCCTGGCATTCTGACTTCGCCCGCTCCAAAATCGCTTCGCGCTGGTCGAACTGCACCGCTTTCGCCTGCAGCGCCTGTTCCGCTTCGCGCAACTGGGCGTCGCGGCGCGCGAAAGCGGCCCCAGCGGACTCGAGCGCCTGGGATCGCACCTGCAACTCGTCGTTGATTTCGTGTTGGGCGCTTTCCAGCGCAGCGCGCTGTCGCCGTTCGTTGTCCAGCTCTTGCCAGGCGCGGGCCCTTTGTGCCTCGAAATCGGCGGTGCGCTGCTCTAGTTCCTCCGCCACCTGTCGAGCGGCGGCTTCCGCATTTTCCAACGCCAAGCGGCGCTGTTCGTGTTCGCTGTTGGCGGTTTCGAGTTGCGAGCGTCGGCGATCGAGCTGGGAGACGCGGCGATCGAGTTCGACCGTGCGACCTTCCAGAATTGCACTTTGAGAGGCGACGCGATTCTCGGCCTCGACATGCTGCTCTTCCATGCGGCGCCGCGCCGCTTCTAGCTGGCCGACCGCTTGCTCGTGTTCTTGGCGCGTCGCTTGCGTTAGCTTTTCGTGCTCTTCGCGATCACGGCGAAGTTCGGTCCATCGGCCGTCCACTCGGGACCGCTCCTCGTCCAATCGCGACTCCTCGGCGGCTCGCCAGGCGTTCCAGCTCTCTTGCTCCTGGTGGAGCTGCGCGATTTGTGCTTGGAACTCGGTCTCTAAGCGGTCGCGCTGCTGCTCGATTTCCTGAAGCGAGCGAACGGCCTCGTCGCGCTGGCGCGCCAGTTCGTTGCACTCGCGGTCGCGTTCGGCGTTGACTTGCGCGGTTTCAACTGCCCAGGCGGCCCGCTGCTGCTCAAAGCCATCCCGTGCCAATCGCAGCTCTTCCTCGGCGCGGCGGTGACTTTCGGTTTGTTCGTCACGCTGGCGCGCCAGTTCGTTGCGCTCGCGGTCGCGTTCGGCGTTGACTTGCGCGGTTTCAACGGCCCAGGCGGCCCGCTGCTGCTCGATTTTCCGCAGCGACCGAGCGGCCTCTTCGCGCTCGCGCTGCAGTTCTTCCCGCTCGTGGTCGAGCTCGGAATTGACCCGCGCGTTTTCGCTCACCCAGGCGGCGCGCTGCTGCTCAAAGCTATGACGCGCCAATCGCAACTCCTCCTCGGCGCGGCGATGGTTCTCGGTCTGTTCGTCGCGCTGGCGGTTTAGCTCGTCCCGTTCGTCGTCAAGCTGAGCCTGGCGTCGGGCGCTTTCCGTAACCCAAGAGTCGCGCATCAGCTCGAAGCTCTCCTGCGCACTATGTAGCTGTTCCTCGGCGCGTCGGTGACTTTCGGTCTGGTCTTCACTGAATCGCTCTAGCTCGGTCCGTTCGTGGCCGAGTTCGGAGTTGACTCGGGCATTTTCCTTTAACCAGGCATCGCACTGCGCTTCAAAGCTCTCCCGCGCAGTGCGCAGCTCTGCTTCGCTGCGCCGGCAGTTTTCTGTGTGCGCCTCAATTTCTCGGTGCAGTTCGGCCCGTTCCTCGTCAAGCTCGGCCTTGACCCGCGCGCTTTCCTTTAACCAGGCTTCGCGCTCGCGCTCGAAACTCTCCCGCGCAGTGCGCAGCTCTGCCGCTGCGCGCTGGTAACTTTCTTCTTGTTCTTGCAGGAGTTGGCGCCCGCGACTGTCGTTTTGATCGCCTTCGTTCCGTTCACTGCGCATTGCCTCGCGGGCCGCCTCCAGCTCCGAAAACCCCAAGGCCAGTTTCCGATCGCGCGCGTCGAGTTCCGCTTGACTCCCTTGTCGAGCGGCTTCCCAGTGTTGGCGTTCGTGTTGATTGTTTTCAATTCGCCGCTCGAGATCAACGCATCGAGCGCGTAGCGCTAGCTCGTCGCTGGCCGCGCGGTTTAACTGGTCACACAGGTCGGCCGCCTGCTTGCGCAGGTTCCGCACCGCGGTAACCAACCGTCCCACGCGGGCGCGGGCCCCGGCGGCGCGCCGCCGGGGTTGGGGTTTTTGGACGTTCGGATTGGCTGGCGGCCTGTCGAGCGTTTCGAACGCGGAGGACTGCTGACTTGCGTCGTTTTCGACCACTTCGAATTCGATGGGCCCGATCGCCAACCGGTCGCCGGGTACCAGCAGCGTGTCGGCGAAGGTCTTGCCGTTAAGCCGAGTGTTGGCCGCCCAAGATCGAGCGGCCGTGCCGCGCGCGCCGCGCAGGATGACGCAGTGCAGCGGGCGGACGCCAGCGGCACGCAGCCGTAGCGTGCAGCCCTCGGCCGAACCGATGCTGCATTTCGCGGCCGAAAGTCGGACGATCTGCCCGTCGCGCGCGGTGCCGACAATCCGCAGACACAAGTCACTGACTGCGCGGCCCTGCACCAGCCGCGACGCATGCTTCCAAGCAATAACAACCATGTTTCAACCCCGGGCAAGGAGTTCTGGGGGTGGCGACTGCGCAAGGGCGATGGCTTGCCCGCGCCGGAACACTCACAGGAGATTTAGGTTACGCGCGACAGTCGGTCAAACGTGGCGGTTGTTGGCCCCGAGAGGGTTGGGGGCAGATTCTCTGATTTCCGAAAAACGGCTGTATATCTTTGCCGGTTTTGTCGATTATCCGATAGCCACAAGCGACCCCTTTTGGCCTGGAGGCGGCCCTGGGGAAAGCCGACTGGACGGGGACATTGCGAGCCGCCGGTGTCGGCGACGGGCTTGAGACGTCGTGGCCGGCCTGCCCCCGGACTGTGGGCGGTTGCCGAAAGTGATTGCCCAGGCTTGACTTTTGAGCTTGTGCCAGAAGAATGTCTCGCTCGACGTTGACGCCCGAAAGTTCGGACTATTTTGTGACCCTTCGCTGGCTTGATGCGTACTATAGTTTGTTTGCGGCACATGCCGCAGCAACCGAGCGGGACAGGCGGTTTTGATCTTTCTCAACGTGGTTTTTTCCCGGAATTCGGTAGCGGCTTTGGGGGGGTCCCATCCTTTGGCCGCAGCACGATCGGACAAAGAAGGGGAATGGAAATGGCTCGCAAAGATGCAATCTTGAGCATGCGCCAAATCTTAATTATGCGGCGCGATGCACTGCGCACGGCGTTGGCGGGTGACTTGAGTCTACTGAAAGAGCTTCGAGCGCAAGCCGCCGGAGACGTCGTTGACGCGGCCCTGGATTCGGCTCAGGACGAGATCAGCTCCCAACTGGCCGAGGTGGAAAGCCGCGAGCTGGCAAGCATCGAAAACGCGCTGCAGCGGATGCGGGACGGACAGTACGGTGTCTGCGAGTCCTGCGGCTGTTCGATTCCCATGGCACGTCTCAATGCCCTGCCTTATGCCACGCTGTGCATCGAGTGCCAGCGGGAGGCGGAACGATTCGGCCGTGGCAGCGGGGCCGACGCCGATTGGGGCCGAGTACTGGACACCAGCGGCGATGCCGACGTCTCGATCAACGACATCGAGATCGACGTGTAGGTGCCCCTTAAAGACATTTCGATAGAATGGTACGAATGCACCGGTGGACCTGGTGTTGGTCGCAAGCCGAAAGGGCTCGTGACCCCGTGGGCCGTCCGGTGCATTTTCATTTCCGTCGCGGTGCTAGCCGTGCTAACTTGCAACAGATGTTGCCAAACGGCTGGCACGGATTTATCGTAAGGTGAGCGGCGCGACGACCCGTCGGCCGTGTGCCCACTGGAGCCACCCTGATGGAATGCTGCCGGTTTTCTGCCACAACCCTGGCCCTGTTGTCCCTCATTTGCCTCGCCTGGTTCAGCCCGCGGCCGCTGGTGGCACAGGACGACGGCACCGAGGACACCGCCGGGATCGAAGCAGCGCGGGCCAAGGTGTACGAGGCCTTAGATCGCGAAGCGGTGGCGCTTGAGCGTCATAGCCACGCCCTGAAGACGGTCGCCAAGCTTGTACAGCCGACGGTGGTGCACATCGAGGCTGAAAAAGCCGATCCCACCGGCCTGCAATATCGCGGCAAAAGCGCGCACGTGGAAGAGGCGGGTTCCGGCTGCATCGTCAAGCTCGGCGGCCGCGATTACATCCTGACAAACCGACACGTCATCAAGGCGGCCAGCGTCAAAAACATCAAGATTCGCTTCGCCGACGGCCGGCAGATCAATCCCACCCGTGTCTGGGACAATGCCGAGACCGACGTCGCGGTGATGTCGGTCGACGCGCCGGGATTGATTGCCGCTCGCTTGGGCAATAGCGATCAAGTAGAAATCGGCGATTTCGTTCTCGCCGTGGGCAGCCCCTTCGGCTTGAGCCACTCGATTACCTTCGGCATCGTGAGCGCCACTGGGCGCTGGGATCTGAAGCTCGGCGAAGGGGTCAAGTTTCAACACTTCATTCAAACCGACGCGGCCATCAACCCCGGCAACAGCGGCGGACCCTTGATCAATCTGCGGGGTGAAGTGATCGGCATGAACACGGCGATCGCCAGCAGCTCCGGCGGCAATGAGGGCATCGGGTTCTCCATTCCCATCAATCTGGCAATCAGCATCGCCAAGCAATTGGTCGAGCGGAACGGCGTGATGCAGGGCTTCTTGGGCGTGCAACTCGACGGATCGTTCGATTCGGCGACCGCCGTCAGCGTGGGATTGAAAAGAACCCGCGGCGCTCGGATCAAGGATGTCACGCAGGGTTCGCCCGCCGCGGCGGCCAAATTGCAGCCCGGAGATGTTGTCCTCGATTTCGGCGGCGTCCGCGTCGACAACGACAGCCACCTGATCAACCTGGTGAACTTGACCGAAGTGGGCCGCGAGGTACCCATGGTCGTATTCCGCGACCAACGGGCCTTGAAGGTCATGATCAAGGTCGGCAGCGCGCCGTCGAATCTCGCAGCCCCCAAGCGTCAGCCGGCAATCGGCGCGAAGTACTAAGCAAGCCGGTTCAACCCCCGCTAGCCGCGCCGGCCGCGGCGATTCCGCGTAGAATGCAATCTCGCGTTGCCGCAACGTCGACTTTCGTAGCTACGGCCAGGTTAGTGCGCCACTGGCGAATGCGGCGACGGTCGAATACCGTGGCGCCGGTGGTCAATTCTCCGGACAGTTCGATATCAGCCGCGGCCAATTCGACTTCGACCAATTCCGGCCGCAAGCCCGCGATCAGTGCCACCACGTCGTTGAGCTGAATGCTCTCGTAGCCCAATTCCTGCCGATAGGAACGGAAGAGAAACGGCAGGATTTTTCGCATGAACCGCCCGGCACGGGTGGTCTCCGGAGGAAGCTGGTCGAGCAGGTCGTAGCCAAACGTGACCTGGCTGGTGACGTCGATCGGCAGCAGGGTCTTGGTGGCGGCGGTGCGAAACACGGCGCGGGCGGATTCGGGGTCGCAATAGATGTTGAACTCCGCCGCCGGCGTAATATTGCCCGGACCGGATAGCGTGCCGCCCATCATCACGATTTGACCAACCAATTCCGCCACCCCCGGGTCACGGGCAAACGCGCGGGCGATGTTGGTCAGGGGCCCCAGAGCGAATATCGTCAGCTCGCCGGGCGCGGCGCGAACCTCGTCACAGATGACCTTTTCCGAGGGATGACGATGTTGCAGCTCGGAGACCGGGAAACCGGCGTTGCCCAAACCGTCAGGACCGTGCAACTGCAGATCGCGAGTCGGCAGCCCCAGCTCCGGAAGCGTTGCGACGCCGATCCGCGGCCACCGCGGCGGATCCAATTGCTCGATGATCGCCTGCACGTTGCGCGTGGCCTGCTCGGGCGACACGTTGCCGGCCACGGCCGTGGCGGCCACCACTTCCAATTGAGGATCGAACAGAGCCAGGCACAAGGCCACGGCGTCGTCGATGCCGGGGTCGACGTCGAGGAGCACCTTCTTGGTGGTCATAATTCGTGGCTCGCGGGCCTCCCATCAGGCGAATCACGCCGCACGGCGGGGATTGTAGGGGCCTGGGGGATCAGAAACAAGGGTCTCGCGATCCTACTCGGCGCGCCCGACACGCACGGTCGAGCCTATGTGCCGGGCCAGGCATCCGGGGGTACAATCGCTGTGCGGGACATCGCGCGAGGACGATCAAGTGATTGAAGCAACCCTGGGTCGGCTGGCCGCCGGCGAAAACCTTTCCATGGAAGAAATGTCCGCGACCGTCGAGGCCGTTGTCGAGGGCCGTTGCGCCACGGGCGAAATCGGCGTGTTGCTCACCGCCCTGCGCGCCAAGGGCGAAACGTGCCAGGAAGTGGCGGGCGCTGCCGCCGCCCTGCGGAGGCACATGACGCGCATTGGCACGCGGCAATCCGGCGTGATCGACACCTGCGGAACCGGCGGCGACGGATCGGGCACTTTCAACATCAGCACCGCCGCGGCGCTGGTCACGGCCGCGGCCGGAGTGCCCGTGGCCAAACACGGCAACCGAGGCATTACCAGCAAGACCGGCTCGGCCGATGCCTTGTCCGCCTTGGGCGTCAAGGTCGACGCGAGCGTCGAGCGAGTCGAGCAGTGCTTGGACCAACTGGGAATCTGCTTTTGCTTCGCGCCGCTGTTGCATCCGGCAATGAAGAACGTCGCCGAAATCCGCAAGCAACTTGGCGTGCCAACGATTTTCAATCTGTTGGGTCCGCTGTCGAACCCGGCCAGTGCGCCGTTCCAGGTCGTTGGCGTCGGCCGCGCGGAACTGCGACCCCTGTTGGCCGAGGCCCTCTTGCTGTTAGGAACGAAACATGCCCTGGTCGTGCAAGGCGAGGACGGGCTCGACGAAGTCACCTTGGCCGGACCCACGCGCGTTACCGAAGTCTTGCCGTCGGGGCTGCGCAATTTTACGTGGACGCCGTCCGATTTCGGGCTTGCGCCGGCGAGCCTGGAGTCGCTCGGAGTGAACAATCCGCAAGAGAGCGCCGCGATGATTCGCGACGTCTTGCAGGGCGCGCCCGGGCCGGCGCGCGACATTGTCGTGCTCAATGCGGCGGCCGCCCTGTGGACAGCCGGCCGAGCCGAGTCGCCGCTGGCCTGCGCCGAGTTGGCAGCGGCGGCCATCGATCTGGGCGCCGCTAGCGACCTCTTGAGGCGGCTGGTGCAATTGACCAACGAATAGGGCGGCGGCCGCGTCCTTCCCTGGCCACGTCGGACATGGTAACGTATTGGTTCCACGCGATCAGCGGAAACGTCGCGCACACACCCCCCGAGAGATTGCCCATGGCCAAGCCTCATCGCAAACTGAAGAAAGCCAACCACGGCAAGCGCCCTGCCAATAGCAAAGCCCGGCGACTGAAGCGCAAGGACATCCGCACCTAACGCGTTTGTAATCGGGGCGATGTGCTCGCCTGCCATCGTGCCTGTTCGCGGCATGTTTTGTCCTAACTCGGTCTAAGTTGTCCCCTTGCGACGCGGGGACTAAAATGCGCAGTCTGAGGACCGCCTTCCAGTCCGATAACTCGCCGAGAGAGTTTTCGCAAGTGACCGCCAAAGACCTGATCATAGACCCGTCGGAAATCGACCTGAACCACGTCATTGCCGACCTGGACGAGATTCGCCGCTATAATCCGCAGCGTTTCGAGATGGAACAGTTGACGGCCATCGTGTTCGACGATTTCGACCACAAAGTCTGTGCGGGCTACAAGGACATCACGCCAAACGAATTCTGGGTTGCCGGCCACATGCCGGGCATGCCGCTGATGCCCGGCGTGCTGATGTGCGAGGCGGCCGCCCAAATGTGCAGCTATTACGCCCATAAGCATCGGCTGCTGGGCAACTGCAAAGTCGTCGGCTTCGGCGGGCTGGAGGACGTGCGGTTTCGCGACCCGGTGCGCGTTGGCGATCGGCTGGTCGTCGTTTGCAAGATGCTCAAAGTTCGCGCAGGCTCGCTGATCGTCTGTCGCTTCCAAAACTTCGTCGGGCAATCCATGGTCGCCGACGGAAAGATCAAGGGGATTCCGCTGCCCGTCGACACCCTGGTGGGCCAGCAAAAAGCGACCACCTAGCCGGTCCGGTCGAGCACGATGATCCCCCTAAAAGACCATAACCCCACCTTTCGAACCCCGTACGTCACGTACATTCTGATTGCGATCAACACGGCCGTCATGCTGTGGATGACCACGCTGTCGCCCGTCGACGAACAAGAGGTGGTGTTTCGTCACGGCTTCATTCCGGCGCGAATCGCGCAACTGACCGATCCGCGAGCGATCGAAGTGCCGGTCATCATGGAGGTGCAACAGCGCGACCCACGATTGCCCCCCGAGCAGCGACTCGTCAAGAAGATCGAGTTGCCGCCCGCCCCGATGCAGGTTGTCGCCTCGCTGTTGACGACCATGTTCCTCCATGGCGGCTGGATGCACCTGGTGGGCAACATGTGGTTTTTATGGATCTTCGGCAACAACGTCGAAGACCGGCTGGGACCTTTTCTCTACCTTGGTTTTTATGTTCTCGGGGGCTTGCTGGCCACGACCTGTCACTGGGCCTACGATCCGGCCAGCACCATGCCCGTGATCGGCGCCAGCGGCGCGGTTTCCACGATCTTGGGCGCCTACGCGGTCACCTTTCCCAAGGCGACCGTCAGCACGCTGATTTTCTTCGGCATCATCACCGTCGTCGAAATCCCCGCGCTGGCGTGGCTGGGCGTATGGTTCGCAGGACAACTGCTCGATGCTCTCTACAACCGCGATATTGGGGTGGCGGTGTGGGCCCACATCGGAGGCTTCGTCGCGGGCGCGGTTTTGATGCCGATCGTTTCCCGGGGCTCATGGCCGCCGCGGAGCCGTTCCGAGGACGAATCCAAGCAACACTTCTCGTTCGAGGCGACCGACAGGCGCTAGCCTTGACGGCGCCAAAACGGCCATGAGGAGCTCTCGACATGGGCCGCCGAGCCTTGCGCCCCATCGACCCGGCGATCGATCTGGACCGGCATTTGCTCGCGCTGGAAGCGCTCGCCCCGCGCTTGGATTGCGCCCTTTTGTTCGGCCGCTTGGCGCCGTTGGAGGTCGAAGTGGGCAGCGGCAAGGGATTGTTCTTAAGCGCAGCCGCGGCCGGCGACCCGGGCACGGATTTCCTGGGGATCGAAATCCTGGCCAAGTACGCCCGCTACGTGGCCGCCCGGCTGGCGACGCGCGGCGTGTCGAACGCCCGCGTCATCCATGGCGACGCGCAGCATTTTTTTCGCTCTTGGTTGGCGGACGCATGCGTGCGCGCGGTGCACGTCTATTTTCCCGACCCATGGTGGAAAGCGCGTCACAAGAAGCGCCGCGTGATGAATGAGAGTTTCCTGCGCGACGTGGAGCGCACGCTCGTGCCCGGCGGCCAGTTGCATTTTTGGACCGACGTGGAAGAGTATTTTCAAAATTCGCTCGACCTGATCGCCCAGTGCACGCAATTGACTGGCCCCCATGCCGTGGAAGAGAAGCCGGCCGATCACGATCTGGATTATCGCACGCACTTCGAGCGCCGCGTGCGGCTGGCGGCCGAGCCGGTCTATCGTGCGCAGTTTCAGAAACCAGTCTGACGCTCGTGGCAAATCTCTTGGGAGCATCGCCACCACCCCCACTTGGCTCGTCGTGCAACCACCAGGTGACGATGGCATTAGCCGCGCGGCCGCGATCCGACCGGGACGGCCGTGGTCTCGTAAGTGCGCCCACGCGTGGGAGCACCGGCGTTGGCCAGCGCGATTTTGTACAGCTCCCGGCCGGCCTTGGAGGGATAGTCGCCGGTAATGCAGGCCTGGCAAAGCTGGTCGCCGTCGAAGGCGATGGCGCGGGCGATCGATTCCACCGGCAAATAGCGCAGCGAATCGGCCCCCAGCGATGCCGCCATTTCGGCT
>JBGQHN010000069.1:0-15762 GCA_041497975.1 Planctomycetia bacterium
AAGCGCCGCTAACGCTGCGCAGCCGCGTGTGGGCCCGCTGCCACACGCGCCGCTGCACGGCGTTTTTTTGTTTTTTTGCGCGCCGCGCCGCGGCGTGGCCATGGCTCGTGCCGGTTGTTGGATTCGGCCGGTCTTGTATAATTCGTCGTTTAATCACAGGCGCGTGACTGGTTTAAGGAGTTTTTCGTGGCTATTCGCGTGGGAATTAACGGCTTCGGCCGCATCGGCCGCCTGGTTTTCCGAGGGCTCATGGCCCGCGGCGGCGAATTCGAGGTCGTGGCCATCAACGATCTGACCGACAACCACACGCTGGCCACGCTGCTCAAATATGACAGCACCCACCGCCGGTATCCGGGCAAGGTCACCTATGACAGCGAATGCTTGACAGTCGACGGCCACAAGATTCGCGGGCTGAAGGAACGCGATCCGGCCAAGCTTCCCTGGGGCCAACTGAATGTCGACGTGGTCGTCGAAAGCACCGGCCTCTTCACCGCCCGTGAAACGACCAAGGACGGCGTCACCAAGCCCGGCTACGACACGCACCTGCGCGCCGGCGCCAAGCGCGTCGTGCTCAGCGCGCCGGCCAAGGACGGCGCCGATCTGACGTGCGTGATCGGCGTCAACGACGACAAGCTGACCAGGGAACAAAAGTGCATTTCGAACGCCAGTTGCACGACCAACTGCCTGGCCCCCTTGGCCAAAGTGCTCAACGACAGTTTTGGCATCGTCAAGGGGCTGATGACGACGGTGCATGCCTACACGAACGATCAGCGGCTGCAGGACATGCCGCACGACAACATTTATCGGGCCCGCGCGGCGGCCCAGAACATCATTCCCACCTCGACCGGCGCGGCCAGCGCCATTGGGCTGGTGATTCCCTCGCTGTCCGGCAAGCTGACGGGGATTTCGCTGCGCGTGCCGGTGCCGACCGGCAGCCTGGTGGATCTGACCACGCTCATGTCGCGAGGCGTGACCAAGGAGGAAGTCAACGCCGCGCTCAAGAAGGCGGCCGATGGCCATCTGCGGGGCATCCTGTCCTACAACGAAGACCCGATCGTTTCGACCGACATCATCGGCGACTCGCACAGCTCGATCTTCGTGCCCGACTGGACGCAAGTCATGGACGGCAACATGCTCAAGACCCTAAGCTGGTACGATAACGAATGGGGCTATAGCTGCCGCACCGTCGATTTGATCGCCAAGGTCGGCAAGCTGCTGCAGAGCTGAGCGGCAGCGAGCGAAGCCTTTCGCTGGCCGACTTGAATCAGTATACTTTGATGCGTTGTCAGCCGCCCTCCTGCCGTACCCGCCTGCCACTTGGGGTGAGTGATGCGACGCACACCAGCTCTGCTGGCGCTTCTGCTGTCGATTGTGTTTGCCCGGGCGATCCTGGCCGATGATCCCGGCGTCGCGATACGCGTTGATCCCCCGACCTTGCGGCTGGCCGGGCCCGACGCGTCTTATTCGATTCTCGTCGAACGCGTGCTAGCCGACGGCCGCGCGGTCGACGTGACGCACGACGCAGAGTTCCGCTCGCTCGCGCCCGGCGTCGTCGACGTTTCCAGCCGCGGTGTCGTGTTTGGCGCCGGTAACGGAGCGGGCCTGGTCGACGTTTTCTGCGCGGGACAGAAAGCATCGGTGTCAGTCGTCGTCGAAGGCTCGCGCGAGCCGCGCCGCTTTAATTTCGAGAACGACGTTGTCCCGCTTCTGGGCAAGTTCGGCTGCAACTCGTCGGGCTGCCACGGCAAGGCCGAAGGACAAAACGGCTTCAAGCTCTCAGTGTTCGGTTTCGATCCGGCGGCCGATTACGCGGCGCTGGCGATGGAAGGTCGCGGGCGGCGAATGTTTCCGGCCGTGCCCGAGGAGAGCCTGTTTCTGAAAAAAGCCACCGGCGCGGCGCCGCACGGGGGCGGAGTGCGGATCGAGAGCGACTCGCGCGAGTACGCGCTGTTGCGCGATTGGATCGCCGCGGGTCTTCCGCGGGGCGACGCCACCGACCCACGCGTGGTCGATCTGGAAGTCCAACCCTCGGAGCGCCAACTGGCCATGGGATCGCGCCAGCAGTTGCGCGCGGTGGCCCGTTACAGCGACGACCGGCGCGTCGACGTCACGCGGCTGGCGCGATTCCAGTCGAACAATGACGGGCTGGCCGCGGTGGACGATCGTGGGCTGGTCACGGCCGGAAGCGTGCCGGGCCAGGTGGCCGTCATGGCCAGCTACATGGGCTCGGTCGCGGTCTTCCAGGCATTGGTGCCCAACGAGCAGTCGCTAGCGGACGCGGCCGACTGGAGCGAGCACAACTTCATCGACGGCCTGGTGCACCAGCGGCTGCGAAAGCTCAACATTCAACCGTCGGCGCTGGCCGACGACGCCGAGTATTTGCGGCGCGTCTATCTCGACGTCATCGGCACGCTGCCCACCGCGGCCGAGGCCCGCCGATTCTTGAGCGACACAGGCGCGGATCGCCGCGAGCGGTTGGTCGACGAGCTTTTGGCGCGGAGCGAGTTTGCCGACTATTGGGCCTTGAAGTGGTCGGACCTGCTGCGGGTCGATCGCACGGCGCTGGGCCACAAGGGCGCCTATGCCTACTACCATTGGATTCATCAGCGCGTGGCCGACAATACTCCGCTGGACCAGTTCGCGGCCCAGATCGTGACGGCCGAGGGTCCGCTGGCGGAAGTACCGCAAGCACAGCTTTTCAAAGTGACGGCCAAGCCGGGCGAAACGGCCAGCACGATTTCGCAAGTGTTTCTCGGCGTGCGTATTGCGTGCGCGGCTTGCCACCACCATCCGTTCGATCGCTGGAGCCAAAGCGACTATTACGGCATGCTCGACTATTTCGCGCCGCTGGGCCAGAAGTCGTCGCCGCTGGGCGAAGTGGTGCTGGCCAGCGGCGGCGCCGAGACCCGGCACCCGCGGACCGGCGAACTGATGGTGGCCCATCCGCTCGGCTCGGCGGCGCCCTTGGAAAACGCCCGCGGCGACCGCCGCGCCGAGCTGGCCCACTGGCTGACTTCGCCCGACAATCCCTGGTTTGCAAGGCACCAGGCGAATCGCCTGTGGGCCCACTTTTTAGGTCGCGGGCTCGTCGAGCCGATCGACGACGTGCGGGCCACGAATCCCCCCAGCAATCCGGCGTTGCTCGACGCGTTGGCGGCGTACCTGGTCGAAAAGAACTTCGACCAGCGGCAACTGATCCGCGCCATCACGTCCTCGCGCGCGTACGGGCGCGCCTCGCGGCCTAACGACAGCAACGCCCGCGATGAAATGAATTACTCGCGGGCGTTGCTCAAGCGGATGGACGCCGAAGTGCTGTTGGATGCTGTCTGCCAGGCGACCGGCGTCGGCGAAAAGTTTGCCGGCGTCCCGGCCGGCTACCGCGCGGTTCAATTGTGGGACAGCCGCGCGTCGCATTATTTCTTGAAGCTGTTTGGGCGTCCCACGCGCGCCAGCGCCTGCCAGTGCGAGCGGAACGTCGAGCCCAGCGTGGCCCAAGTGCTGCACCTTCTCAACGCGCCCGAGGTTTCTCGCAAGTTGAGCCATCCGCGGGGCACCGTGGCGCGGCTCGCCGGCGCGCTCAACGATCGCGATCAATTGGTCGACGAAATGTATTTGACGTTTTTCAGCCGGTTTCCCAGCCAGCGGGAACGCGTCGTGGCGGCCGAGTATTTGGACGCTGGCGCTTCCGACCGACGCGCCGCGGTGGAAGACCTGGCGTGGAGCATGCTCAACAGCCTGGAGTTCGTGTTCAATCACTAGAGGCGGGTTCACGACTACGGGGACTGTCCCCCTCCGCGAGAAATTTTTTTTACCAGTAGAACGTTCGAACCAACACTCCCACCAAGGGTGGCGCCATGAACGCTCGCTCGACATATTGCGATGGACTGAGACGGCGCGACTTTCTGCGCGTCGGAGCGGCCGGCTTGTTCGGCACCAGCTTCGCCGGGGCGCTGGCCGCGGCGCAAGGGCGGGCCGCCGACGCGACGAAGCCGGGCCACGACGTGTCGCTCATCATTTTGTTTCTCAGGGGCGGAATGAGCACGATCGACACGCTCGATCTGAAACCCGGCGCTCCGTCCGAGTTTCGCGGCGAGTTTCGCCCGGCGGCCACGAATATCTCCGGCGTGCAAATCTGCGAGCACTTGCCGCGCACCGCGAAGCAGATGGACAAGTTTTCGCTCATTCGCTCCTTCGGACACGGCAACTCCGACCACGGCCCGGCCGATCACTATCTGCTGACTGGGTACAAGGCGGGCGCCGGTTTCACGCCCACGATCTCGCCCAACAACCAGCGGCCCGCGTACGGAGCGGTCATCGCCCGCAAGCTGGGACCGCGGGGCTCGGTGCCGCCCTATGTTTGCCTGCCGCAGATGCACCCCAGCGCCGGCGCGGCGTACTTGGGTCCGGCGTGCGCGCCCTTTACGATCGAAGCCGATCCGGCGGCTGTCAATTTTTCCGTGCCCGACATCCTTCCGCCGCTTTCGCTCGACGCAGCGCGGCTTGATCGGCGGCGGCAATTGCTGGCCGAAGTCGATCGATTCCAACAATCGATTGAGTCGCGCGCCAACGCCAACGCGCAGGCGGTCAGCACGTTCAAGCAGAAGGCATACGACTTGATGGTCTCGCCCCAGGCCAAGCGGGCCTTCGACATCCATAGCGAACCGGCGGCGATGCGCGATCGGTACGGACGCCACACACTGGGCCAGTCGTGCCTGATGGCGCGACGACTGGTCGAGGCCGGCGTGCGCTGCGTGACGATCGAACACACCAATTGGGACACGCACGACAACTGTTTCTTCGTGCTCAAAAACGAATTGCTGCCCGCGCTCGACTCGGGACTGTCGACGCTGTTTAGCGACCTGGCCGACCGTGGACTGCTGGAGCGCACGCTGGTCGTGGCCACCGGCGAGTTCGGCCGCACGCCGCGGATCAATAAGAACGCGGGCCGCGATCACTGGGGCGCCGGCTTTACCGTGCTCGTGGGCGGCGGGGGGCTGCGCGGCGGGGTCGTGGTGGGGGCGTCGGACGCCCGGGCCGAAAAGCCCGCCGACAATCCGTACGGCCCCGAGGACCTGGCGGCAACCATCTATCGGCAGTTAGGCATCCGTGGCGACGAAGAATTCACCACGCCCGAAGGTCGCCCGGTCAAAATCGTCAACCAAGGCCGCGTAATTCGTGAGTTAGTCTAAGCGTCCGCGTGCGGCGCAACAGTGCTTCAAGCGGCTTCCAGGCAAGAGAGCAGCCATGAATGCGCGTTGGCTCGGATTTCTCGCGATCGTGGCTTGGGTCGGCTCGAGCGCCAAAGCCAACGAGCCGGTGGCCAGCTACATCTTCCCGGCCGGCGGTCAACGGGGCACCTCGTGCGCCGTTCGCGTCGGGGGGCTCTTTCTGCATGAGGGCTGTGATTTCCACTGGGCCTCGCCGGGTTTGAAAATCACTTCGCCGCTAACGCGCGTGCCGACGATCTGGTTCGAGGGACCGTTGATCCCGCTTCCCGAGTCGCAGCAAGCCGAGGACTATCCGCGCGACTTCGCCGCGCGCGTCGAAATTGCGCCCGACGCGCCCTTGGGCCCCGGGTATTGGCGGCTGTCGACTTCCGAAGGGGTCACGGCGGCGCGGCGGTTCATCGTCGGCCAGTTGCCCGAGATCGTCGAAGAGGAAATCGACGGCGACCCGATTCCCGTGGCCGTCACACTGCCCGTGACGATCAACGGCAGCATCTTTCCGCGCGAGGACGTCGACGTGTGGAGCTTCCACGCGCAAGCAGGCCAGGCCGTGCGGGCCGAAGTGAGCGCGGCGCGCTTGGGTTCGCCGCTCGAGCCGCGGTTGGAAATTGTCGACGCGCAGGACCGACCACTGGCCGAGGCCGTGGGCAGTTCCGGCGAGGAAACGAACCTGGCCTTCACGGCGCCGGCCGACGGAACCTACAGCGTTCGCATTCACGACGTCAATTTTGGCGGCCTGCAGCATTACGTGTATCGGCTTTCGCTCAGTTCCGGTCCGCACGTGTCGTCCGTATTCCCCTTGGGTGGCCGGCGCGGCGAAAAAGCCCGATTCCAGTTGATCGGCTTTGGGGTGGGCGACGAGCCGATCGAAGTTGCCCTGCCCGCCACCGCCGAGCCGACGTGCCGCCATCGCTTCGACGTCGGCGGCCAACTGACCAACCCGGTGTTGCTCGAGCTCGACGACCTGAGCGAGCACATCGAGCGCGAAGCCAACGACGACGCGGGCCACGCCGAAGCGGTCAGCATGCCGGGAATCGTCAACGGTCGGATTCAAACACCCGGTGACGCCGATTGGTTTGCCTTCTCGGCCGCCAAGGACCAGGTGTACGACATGGACCTGCGAGCCAGTCGCCTGGGGTCGCCGCTCGATGGCGTGTTGACCGTGTTCAATTCCGAGGGCACGCAGTTGGCGCGCTCGGATGACATGGCCGACGGCAATACCGATAGTCAATGCCGCTTCACCGCGCCGGCCGACGGTCGATTTCTGCTACGCGTGGAAGATCGGTTGGCTTCGCGGGGCGGAGCGACGTTTGCGTACCGGCTGCGCTTGGACGTCGCCCAGCCCGACTTTCGCCTGGTGCTCGGCAGCGACGCGATCAATTTTGTTCGCGGCCAAGAGGCAAAGCTGCGCGTCGACGTCCAATCGCTTGCGCCCTTGGACGTGCCGATCGATCTGACGGTGGAAGGTCTGCCCGAGGGCGTCGCGGTCGCGCCAACGCAGATCGCCGCCAAAGCCAGGCAGGTCGAGCTGAAATTCACAGTGCCCGAGCGAACGCCGATTCGCACCGGCCGGCTGACGGTGCGCGGGCGGGCCAAGATCGGAAACACCGAAATCGCGCGGACTGCCGCTGCGAGCGTGCGGCGCGATGATCCGCCGCTCGAGCACGCGCTGTGGGCGGTGGCCATGCGGGCCCCGTTCAAATTCGTGGGAACTTTTACGTTCGGCTACGAGCCGCGCGGGGGCTACGTCGAGCGGCAATACCGACTGCTGCGCGGAGGCTATGACGGACCCTTGGAAATTTCATTGGCCGACAAGCAATTGCGGCACTTGCAGGGAGTCAGCGGGCCGGCGGTCATGGTGGGGGCCGGGGCCGAAACGTTCGCCTACAAGGTGTACCTGCCGCCGTGGATGGAATTGGGACGCACCAGCCGCACGTGCCTGACGGCCGCCGCCAACGTCACGGATTTCGATGGCAGCCGGCACCCTGTCAGCTTCAGCACGATGGATCAGAACGAGCAGATCGTGGTCCGCGTGTCCTCCGGGCTGCTCGGTTTGACCATCGACCCCGAATCGGTCCTGGCCCCGCCTGGCGGCAGTGCCACGATCGGCGTCAACCTGGCGCGGGAACCAACGCAGACGTCGAGCGTGCGCGTCGAGCTGGTCGTCCCGCCCCACATCCACGGCGTACGGGCCGAGCCACTGGTGCTGGATGCCGGCCAAAGCGGCGGATCCTTGAAAATCGCATGCGCGCCGGGCTGCGGCGAATTCAACATGCCGTTGGTCGTGCGGGCCACTTCGCAAAGTCCCGCGCGCCCGGCGGTGGCCGAAGCCAAGCTCGAGCTGGTCGCGCCGCGCTAAAGCGCCAGCGGGCGATCGCTTCGGTGCCGCTGGCAATCAAGGGTCGCGTCCGGCCGCGCGTTACGTGGCGTCGGCGGCTTCCGCGCCAGCCTTCCCCGAGACTCGCGTGCCCAACTCCCGGTCCAGATCCAAAAGCGCCGCCGGATCGTCCTTGAGCAGGTGCAGCTTGCCCACGATCTCGCGGGCCGTTCTTTCTTCCTCGACCTGTTCGGTGATGAACCACTGGAGCTGCACCAGCGCGGCGAACGCCTTTTCCTTGAGCGCCAATTCGTACAGCCCGTCGATCTTGGTGCTGACTTCTTGTTCTTGCTCAAGGGCATCTTCGAAGACCGCGGTGATCGACTTGAACTTGCCGGAGGGCTCGGGCACCGCCTTGAGCTTGATCGTGCCGTTGCGCGCCAGCAGGAAGTCCAAAAGCCGCATGGCGTGGCCGTACTCTTCCTCGCTTTGAACGCGCAGCCAACGAGCGCAGCCGAGAAAGTTCTGCCGCTCGCAGTAACACGACATGGCCAGGTACGAATACGACGCGCTGAGCTCGTTGTTGATCTGTTCGTTGATGGCATCTTGAACGGTTTGACTGAACATGGGGTGGCTCCCGCGTATGGATGTTGCCGGCGACAGGACCTTACTCAAGAAAACCTCGAACCGACCGGTCTCGGAGAAGAGGACAGCCCCGACCATGGGTCATGCTGGTGTGTGACCCGTGGTGCCCTGCTCCGCGAACTCCGCAAAATCGGGACCGTCCCCGACAATGTTGTCCGGCCGCTGTTAGGAATGAATAACGTAATCGACGAAAAGATCAACTGCAGAAGCGGCAATTTCTGGGGGTAATGAGACGGCGTAACGTTTGCGCGCCAAGGGGTATTGAGATCAAGTCGCAATTGCCACCCGAGGGCCCAAACGAATAAGGGCCAGCCGCGTGCATGCGCTTGTTGCATGACGTGCGGCTGGCCCAATGAATCTATTCGATTGAGCGGGGTCGTTGACCGTCACGGTCCGATGCCCCGCGGATTGCGGGCTAGGAAGTCGCGCGGGCCGCGCGTGGTGTAGTAGGGATACGTGGTTGCGCCGGTCGGAGGACCCGCGGCAAACTCGTATTCGCCGTCCGAGTCGCGACGCTGACGGGCAATCGGATGGCCCTGCGCCGGATGGCGTCGCGAGGCCACGGCCCCGGCCGGCACGCGACCCGTGGATCCATCACTGGGACCACCGCTGGGCCCGCCGCCGTAGGCGCCGGCATAGCCGCCGCAATCTGAGCAGCCCCCACCGCCGCAGCCGCATCCGTCGAACGGGCCTTCGTGACCGTAGGCGCACGGTCCGCGGCAACCCCAACAGAATAGCCGGTCGAGGCAACAGCAGCCGCTGCTGCTGGCCACCAGCACCAAGCCCAACAACGCAAAAGTCGCACGTTTCATGATCGCTTGTAATCCTTTCTCGCTGATTGGGGTCGTAACCCGCTCGCGCCAGCGCGCAGCCAAGGTTTCAGCTTGAAGCCCCCCGGGAATAAAGCTCACCCATCCATGGGACCAGCCGCGTTTGAGCCTGAAGGCCGTGCGACGCGGTCCGAAAGCGAAACACCACCTACAGGCTCTATCGGCGGCATAACCCTCAAAGTTCAACAAATCGTTATGTTGGGAATTTGCCGCAGTCTTCGCCCCAGCGGATCAATAGGCACAAGCCGCAACTGTTGCGCGAGGATGGCGCGAGAAAGTCAATCCAGGAAGACTGGCGAATCGCGCCAGCTTGCCACGGTGCGAGCTCGGACTTGGCCCGTCGGACGCAATCTGATAAAAGGGGCCGACTTAGGAATCCCCTCCAGGCACCAGACAGGCAGTCGGTGGCCTGGAAAACTCGATCGATCCGCAATCACTCGCGCAGGGAAGGCAGTCAAGGATGGGCAATTTCGCGCGGACCGTGCGCGTGGCACTGCGCTATCGTTGGACCGTGGCGTTGTCAGCCGTGTGCGCGCTGGTCGTGGCCGGCCTGTGGGGAGGCAACATCACGGCCCTGCTGCCATTGGTCGAAGTCGTGGCCAGCAACCAGAGCCTGGGCCAGCGGATCGACGAGGCCATCGACCAGTCGCGGCAAACGATCGTCAAGTACGGCGCGGCCGAGAAGGATTTTGAGCTGCAACTGGTCAATGCGCCCGCCGAGCGAGCACCGGCGATCCGCCGGGAGCTGAGCGGCGCGGCATCGCGCCTCGAGGCCGCGCAAAGAGATCTGGCCCGCCTCGAGCGACTCAAACCCTGGATCGACGCCTATCTGCCCGAGAGTCCGTTTCGCTCCCTGGTCTTGATCGTCGCATTGTTGCTTGCGGCCACGATCGTCAAGGACACGTTTCTCACGACCAACTCGTTTTTGGTAAATCGGCTGGCGCACCGGGCCACGTTCGACCTGCGCAAGGAGTTTTTCCGCCGCACGCTGCGGATGGACCTGGTCAGCTTCAGCGAAAGCGGCACGAGCGATCTGTTGAGCCGCTTTACCTACGACGTCGAGAACGTGGCCGTCGGCATTCAAACGCTGTTTGGCCGAGCCGTGCTCGAGCCCTTGAAGATGCTGGCTTGCCTGGTATTGGCGGCCTATATCTGTTGGCAGTTGCTCTTCCTGTCGCTGATCGTGGCGCCGCTGGCCGGTTTTCTAGTCATATTTCTATCCAGGACCCTGAAACGGGCCAATCGAAAAGCGCTCGAGGAAATGTCCTCGCTGTACGCCATCCTGGTCGAGTCGTTCAGCGGCATCAAAGTCGTTAAAGCCTTCACCATGGAACGGCACGAGCGGAAACGCTTCCACGTCACCAGCAAAAAATGCTACCGCAAGGCCATGCGCATCGCGCTATTTGACGGGCTCATCAACCCCGTGACCGAAGTCATGGGAATTTCGACGATCTGCCTGGCGACGCTGTTCGGCGCGTACCTGGTGATGAACCGCGAAACGCACTTGCTGGGCATCAAGATGTGCAGCCGGCCGCTCGCGCTTAGTGAATTGCTATTGTTTTACGGCATGCTGGCCGGCGTCAGCGATCCGGCCCGGCGGTTGACCGAAGTATTCAACAAGCTGCAACGCGCGGCGGCGGCGGCCGACCGCGTCTACCAACTGCTGGATCGGCAACCGAGCGTTTGCGATCCCCCGCGGCCAAAAAAGCTGCCCAGGCACCACCGCGACCTGGTGTTCGAGCGCGTGTCGTTTCGCTATTCGGCCGGGCAACCGGTCTTGGAAAACATCGACTTGCGCATCCCGTTCGGCGAAACGATCGCCATCGTCGGTCCCAACGGCTGCGGCAAAAGCACGCTGGTCAATCTCATTCCACGGTTCTTCGATCCGGTCTCCGGCAGCGTGCGGTTGGACGGCATCGCGCTTGGCGACGTGCGCTTGCGCGACTTGCGGAGTCAAATCGGCCTGGTCAATCAAGAGACATTGCTGTTCGACGAAACCGTGCTGGCCAATATCCGTTATGGCTGTCCGTGGGCCACGCGCGACCAGGTGATCGAGGCGGCCAAACAGGCCCACGCTCATAAATTCATCGAGCAAAAACTGGAACAGGGCTACCAGACGATCGTCGGCCAGGGTGGCGGCCGGTTGTCGGGCGGACAGCGGCAGCGGATTGCCCTGGCCCGCGCCATCTTGCGCGACCCGGCGGTACTGATTCTTGACGAAGCCACCAGCCAGATCGATCTGGAGAGCGAACAGCTTATTCATAAGGTCTTAGAACAATTCATTCGTCATCGGACCACGGTGATTGTGACGCACCGCCTGGCGACGTTGGCCTTGGCCGATCGGATCGTCGTCATGAACTCGGGCAGCATCGCCGACCTGGGCACGCACGAGCAACTGATGGGTCGCTGCGACATCTACCGGCGGCTGCATCAGATCCAGTTCAAGGAAACTGCGTAAGAAAGTCGGCACGTTCCTGATTTTCCGTCGGGAGCGTTTATTCTTGGCACGCGGCTTGCATAGCATCCCCAACGGATTTGAGAGAGGCACCGCTCTGCACAGCGGCGTGACGACCGGGGCCGGTACAGAGAAGAGCACAGGTTTCGGGGCCGGCTAGCAGAAGAGGTGTGGCAACAAACTGCGGAAACGTAAACGTGTCATTGGGTTGCGATTTGCAAGGGAACAGTGAGGCCAGGTTGTAAACCCGAGAAACGAGCGACGTTTCCGTGCTTAGAAAAGGCGAGTTGGGACCAAAAGCTTTTGGCGGGTCCCAACTCGCCTGTTGCATTTTGCTACAGCAAAATGATACATATGTTTCAAAATAACACACTATCATTTCGCTTTATGGCTTTCCAATAATCGGATTCTGCAATAAATCTTCAGGCGCCGGGCGACCTGTTATTGCGCTTATTGACGGACAGGCTAGTCGGCAAGACGCCGAGCACGTCCGTCGCCCTTTGCCCGAGCGGTTCGACGAGACTCCGTGCGAGTCGATAGCCGTCGGGCAGAAGCACAACCGATTGGCCACATGGCTCTGACGCAGGGATTCATCGCGTACCAGGGTGCGTGCGTCTCGCGCCGCCGCGCTGCTATTGCGCATCTCTCGCTGACGGCCTTTTTAATCGTGAGTTGGTTGGGGCGCGGCGGTGTCGTTGCGGGCCAGGCCGTGTCGGCCGACACATCGGCGGCACTCTCCGCGGCCGGCAAAGAGGCCATCCCGCAAGTCGCGCTTATCAACCAGCTGGTTCGTCGACACTGGGAAGCCAACAAGATCGTGCCATCGGCCGCGGCCACCGACGGCCAATGGTGCCGACGCGCGTTTCTCGACGTGCTCGGGCGCATTCCCAGTGTCGATGAACTGCAACGGTTCTTGAGCGAGCCGGCGCGCGACCGCAAGACTCGACTCGCGGGCCGGTTGTTGGGCGACGAGTATATCGACGAGTACGCGCGCAATTGGACCACGCTGTGGAGCAACGTGCTCATCGGACGCAGCGGCGGCACCGAGCGCAACACGCTGGTGAATCGCGAGGGATTGCAACACGCGCTGCGCCAGGCTTTGCGGGACAACCTTCCCTACGACAAGCTTGTCTTCGAGCTCGTGGCGGCCAAGGGCGTGAGCAAGCCTGGCGAAGAAGGCTTCAACGGCTTCGTCAATTTCATCGCCGGCAATCTGCAAGATGGCGGCGTGCAGGCGACGGCCAAGACGTCGCAAATCTTTCTCGGCCTGCAAATCCAGTGCACGCAGTGTCATAATCACCCGTTCAATGAATGGAAGCAGAGCCAGTTTTGGGAGATGAACGCCTTTTTTCGTCAAACGCGGGCCCTGCGGCGATTTGACGAAGCGCAGGGGCGCCGCGTCGAGTCGATCGAGCTGGTGAACCAGGATTTCGCGGGCGAGAACAACAAGCCCGAGGAGGCGGTGTTATTCTACGAGTTGCGCAATGGTCTCTCGAAAGCGGCCTTTCCGGCGTTTGTGGATGGCACGAAGCTCAAGAGCGACAGCGGCTTCATCGCGGAGATTGACCGCCGCACCGAGCTGGCGGCGCTGATCGTCGGCTCCGACTATTTCGCCAAGGCGCTCGTGAACCGGCTATGGGCGCATTTCCTGGGCTACGGCTTCACCAGGCCGATCGATGACATGGGCCCGCACAATCCGCCGAGCCAGCCTGAGTTGATCGAGTCGCTAGCCGCCGAGTTCAAGTCGTACGGCCACAACCTGCGAGAATTGATGCGCTGGATTCTGCTCTCCGAGCCGTACGGCTTGTCCAGCAAACTCGGTCCACGCAACAAAAGGGACGACCCGGCGCTGGGCGAGCGGCCGATGTTCAGCCGCTTTTACCTGCGGCAGATGCGGGCCGAGGAGTTGTACGAGTCGCTGCTGGTGGCTACCGAGGCTCAGGACGCCGAGCGTGGCTATGAGCGGCAAGAGGCCGCGAAAGGCAAGTGGCTGGAACAATTCACGCTGGCCTTCGGCACCGACGACAATGCCGAGACGACTACGTTCAACGGCACGATCCCGCAAATGCTGATGATGATGAACGGCGACCTGATCGAAAAGGCCACGCAGACCGAGAAGGGCGGCTTCCTGCACCGCGTGGCCACCGATCCAAAAATCAATAACGCCGCCCGCATCAATCGACTGTACCTGGCGGCGCTCGCGCGCAAGCCCACGGGCCAGGAGATTGCGCTGGCCAACGAGCTGTTGCTGTTGCGCCAGGGCGACCCGGTGGCCGCGCTGGCCGACGTGTGGTGGGCCGTGCTCAATAGCAACGAGTTTATTTTGAATCATTAACTGGTCAAAACTGTCTCGGAGAGGGGGACAGTCCCATTTTGCTCCGAGGACTGCGCAAAATTTGGACAGTCCCCGACAGTTTTGAAACCAGTTCTAGCCTTATGTTCCACTGCCTTTGGGCCCTGGAGCCAGCGATGCGTGACTTACAAGTTCCCAAGGGAATGACTCGCCGCCACTTCCTCGAGCACCTGGCCGGCGCCGCCGCGCTTGTCTGGCCGGCCGCGTCGTTTGCCGCGGCGCTGCGCGCAGGCGCCCGCGACCTGAAGAAGCGGCACAAGGCGGCCATCATGCTATGGATGGGTGGCGGACCCGCGACCATCGACATCTGGGACCTCAAACCCGGAGCGCCCACCGGCGGGCCGTTTCAGGCAATCGGCACCTCGGGCAACGAACAGATTTGCGAGCACCTGCCGCTGGTGGCCAGGCAAATGCAGCACCTGGCCATCATCCGCTCGATGAGCACGCGCGAAGCCGACCATGATCGCGGGCGGTACTACATGCACACCGGCTACGTGCCCAATCCGTCGGTGGAACATCCCGGCTACGGCTCGGTGGTCAGCCACATGCTGGCCGAACAGACGAAGCAGTTGAACCTCGAGATTCCGCCATTCGTGGCCATTGGCGGTGGCAGCGTGGGGCCGGGCTTTTTGGGTATGACACACGCGCCGTTCGTCGTCAACTCCAACGGCAACATCCGCAACCTGCCGGACTTGAACCGCAAGAACGGCATCGACGCCACGCGACGCGGCCAGCGGATGCACATGTTGGCGGCGATCGAGAAAAGCTTTGTCAAGCAGGACCGCGGACAGTCGGCCAGTGACCATGCCGACGTTCTGGAAAAGACCGTGGCCCTGATGACCAGCAAACAAATGGACGCTTTCAAGATCGACAAGGAAAGCGAAGCGACGCGCGAGGCGTACGGCAACTCTGCCTTCGGACGCGGCTGCCTGATGGCCCGGCGGCTGGTCGAACAAGGCGTGCCGTTTGTCGAAGTCGACCTGGGCGGATGGGACACGCACGCCAACAACTTCAAGACGCTCGGCGACTCGAAGCTGCCCGAGTTGGACAAGGCGACAAGCGCGCTGGTCGCCGACTTGCACGAGCGCGGCTTGCTGGCGGACACGGCGATTATCTGGATGGGCGAGTTCGGCCGCACGCCGCGGATCAACGGCAACGCCGGCCGCGACCATTGGGCCCGCAGTTGGAGCGTCGTGCTGGGCGGGGCAGGCATGAAAGGCGGAATCGCCGTCGGCCGCACCAACCCCGATGGCACCGAAGTGGAAAGCGAGCCCTTTACTTCCCAGGACGTCATGGCCACGGTCTGCAAGGCGCTGGGCATCTCGCTCGAAACCACGTTCACCAGCCGCAATGGGCGGCCCATGAAGATCGCCAACGGCGGCAAGGTGATCGGCGAGCTGTTTGCTTAGCGTCGAGTGCCACGCCTTCGGCGCCGTGCTCACGCCTCAACGGCCGACGATGGCCGATAATTCGCCGGCCATTTCCTCAAACACGTTCGACCAGTCGCCGGGCGCCGACTGGCGAAACAATCGCATCGTGGGATACCACGGGCTGTCGCGTCGGTCGTGCATCCAGCGCCAGTCGGCCGGATGCGCGAGCGCCACCCAAACCCTGCGACCCAATGCGCCGGCCAGGTGCGCGATGGCTGTGTCGGAGGTGATGACCAGATCGAGCCCGGCGACAATCGCGGCCGTGTCCATGAAGGGGCCATTTGCTTCGTCGAGTTCGGCCGAGAAATCGTGCACGCGGAATTGATCGGCAACTTGAGGAATCTGCTGGGCGCCAAGACCCTTTTGCAAACTGACAAGCGTGACCCCTGGCAGCGCGAGCCGCTGGAAATTGGCCAGACTCATCGACCGCCTGGGCTCGTGGGGACTGTTGGGATTGCCTTGCCAGCAGATGCCGACGCAAAAGCCGCCCAGGGCCCGCAGCCTGGC
>JBGQHN010000070.1:0-15541 GCA_041497975.1 Planctomycetia bacterium
CATGGGGATATGGCACCGGCTATGTCGGCGGCGGACTGATGCTCGTCGTCGCGCTTTTGCTACTCAGCCAGGGCGAGGCTTGGGGACTGCCGACCGACGACGGGTTTCTGCCGCGCTTGTGCTTACTTCTAATGGGCGTCTGGTGGTTTGTTTTTAGCTTGCCAATCCTGCTGGTCGTGCGCGACAAGGCCCGGCCCCGCTGGCAAGGCCAGTCGCTGGCGGCCACGGCACTGACCGGGCTGCGCGAGGTCAAGCGCACGCTGGGCCACATCCGCCGCTACCGCATGTTGGCGATTTTTTTGATTGGGTTCTTGATCTTCAACGACGGCGTGATGACCGTGATCTCACAGGCCTCGGTGTTCGCCGAAAAGGTCCTCAATATGGAAATTGGCGACCTGGTCAAAGTGATCCTGATGATTCAATTCGTCGCTCTGCCCGGTGCGCTATTGGTCGGTTGGGTAGCCGACCGCATCGGGCAAAAAGCGACGCTCAACATCTGCCTGGGAGTATGGGTCGTCGTGCTCCTGACGGGTTTTTTCATCACCGAAACCTGGCAGTTTTGGGTCATGGCCGTGTTTGTCGCGCTCGTGATGGGCGGCACGCAGTCGGTCAGCCGCACAATCATGGGCCTCATGACGCCCGAGGAACGAAGCGGCGAGTTTTTTGGGTTTTTCAACCTGTCGGGCAAGGCGGTAAGCGTGTTCGGCCCGATCTTCTTCAGCGAGATCCTTGCCCGAACCGGCAGCGCGCACCTGGCGATCGTCAGCTTGCTCGTGTTCTTTATCGTCGGTTGGCTGATCATCGTTCCCCTGGATATCGCCCGCGGCCAGCGCGAGGCCCGCCAGGGCTTCGACGTGACAAATTGATCGTCGCTACCGGCGGCCGGCGAAAATACCTCGATCACGTTCCTTTGGAGGCGGCACGACTGGCGAGCCTCTGGCGGTCGCTGTAGACTTGATGCTGCGATAGCTCAAATCTTCGGCCATCGGAAAGTCGCAATCTCATGTTGGGTGCTACTCTCGGCGTCACGCAATACATCCAACGACTGCAAGGTGAATTGGAGCGCGTCGAGCAGCGCGAAATTCAAGCCTGGGCCGATCTGGTCTACGAGGCCTGGCAAAACGAAAAATTCGTGTTCGTCTTTGGCAACGGGGGCTCCGCGACCACCGCCACCCACATTTGCGAAGACCTGGGAAAAAGCTCGCTGCACCAGCATCACCTGAAGGACGAATCAAAAAAGCGATTGAAGATTCTCAGTCTCACGGACAACCTGGGCTGGATTCTGGCGCTGGGCAACGACGTCGGATACGACCAGATCTTCGTTCAGCAACTGATGAATTACGGCACTGCGGGCGATCTGGTGATCGCTATCAGCGGTTCGGGCAACAGCCCCAACGTGCTGTGCGCGGTCGATTGGGCCAATCGCCACGGATTGAAGACCTTCGCCCTGACCGGCTTCGACGGCGGCAAACTGCGCCGCATGGCCCAGGGAGGCATGCACGTGCCGCTGGACGACATGGGCATGGTCGAGAGCATCCACCTGTGCCTGTTCCATTGGGTGCTCAACGACGTCTTCGCGCGCATCAATCACGAAGGAAGGTACAAGAGTAGTGGCTAGTGGTCAGCGGCTAGAGGTGGTTCAAGACGTTGTTGGTGCTGGCCTGTTTGAGGCCAGTGGCGAAAACTCACCGCGGTCACAGACCCGATTTGACTGATCCGATTTACTGACCACCAGCCACTATCCACTATGTATCTGGGCATCGAGATCGGCGGCACGAAGCTTCAGTTGGGCGTCGGCGCCTCCGACGGCACGCTGGCGGCGCTCGATCGCCACGAAGTGCATCCAAAGTCGGGCGCCGCTGGCATCCTGGATCAAATCGAAACGTCGGCCCGCGCGCTCGTCGCGCGCCACCGTGTGTCGGCCATCGGCATCGGCTTTGGCGGACCTGTGGACTCGGCGCGCGGACTGGTGGTTAAGAGTCACCACGTCGCCGGCTGGGAGCGCCATGCGCTGGTCGATTGGTGCCGGCGCGTGCTCTCGCTGCCTTCGACGCTGGAAAACGATTGCGACGCCGCGGCGCTTGCCGAAGCTCGTTTTGGGGCCGGTCGCGGGCACAGCGTTGTGCTGTTTGTGACCGTCGGCACTGGGATTGGCGGCGGGTTGGTCGTCGAGGGGAAAGTCTATCGCGGCAACGGACGCGGCGCGGCAGAAATCGGACATTTGCGACCCGGCCTGCACGCCGATCGGGCCGACCAGACCGTCGAGTCGTTGGCCAGCGGCTGGGGTATCGCGGCCGCCGCCCAGGCGCGGTTGAGCGATCCCATTTCGCGCGCTTTCGTTCCGATAACCAGCGGGCTGGCGCGCGTCTCGCCGGACGAGGTCCGCCAACGGCTTATCGAAACCGAAGAGGCCGAAGCGGAATACACGGCCGATCTCTGGGAGCGCTGCGATGGAAAGCTGGATCAGCTCACAACGCTTGTGGTGGCCCAGGCCGCGGGCGAAGGAAACGAGGTGGCCCGTGAGGTTTTATCGCATGCCTGCCAGGCGCTCGGCTGGGGGATTGCGCAGGCGATCACGCTCGTCTCGCCCGAAATCGTGGTCATCGGCGGCGGCGTGTCACTCATGGACCAGAGCCTGTTTCTGCTGCCGCTCAAGCGCGAGGTCGAGCGATACGTTTTTCCGCCGCTATCCGACAGCTACGAAATCCGGCCAGCCCAGTTGGGCGAACAGGTCGTCGTCCACGGCGCGTTGGCCGCGGCGGCCGACCGTTTTTCGCGTGACTAAGCGTGCCGCGTCCGGCGCGCATTGGTCAGGCAGTCGCAGAAGCCACTCCGACGAACTGACCGCCGCTGATGTACCAGCCCTCGCCGCAAGGCTGGCACCACACGATGCGCGTGCGAACGCGGATCGAGTAGCCACGCTTGCTCGGGATAGACACTTCGACTTCGCCGGGCGTCAACTCCGCGTTGTGCAACAGACCGACGCCAACGGCGGAAATCTCGCGACTGAAGGCCACGATGGGTGACTTCGAGCGGATTGATACTCGGCGGAAGAACGGATAGCGCGCCGCCGAGCGGCGATCGCGCAAATTGTCCTGATGCGCCTCGAGAATCAGTTCGTGAATTGCCATTCCCGCTTGTGGCGTGTCCAATAAGTATTCCATGCGTCTCACCTCTTCTCTCGGTTGTTCCTGTGTGGCAGCCGCTGATCGTTCGCGGGTCAGGTGCAGCGCCGTACGAGGTTGAACTCGAACGGTCGCGCAGCTCACGGCTTCGCCGTAACTTGACTTCGCGATACGAAACTCGAACAAAACCGCCGAGGACTTTGCCTTTTTGCGGATTCTTCCCTGGCTAATGGAATGGTCGCGCTCGCTGCCGCGGTTTTGTCAGGATTTGATTGTTTAGGTGAGGGATGTGTGGGAACAAGAACGGCAGGGCATGATGTGTGGCAAGCGCCGTGACACGCCGTTTAGCCGGGCCCTGGCCGCGGTCCTGTTTCCTTAATCCAAATATAGCTCACGTTCGCGGCCCAGGTCGGCCGGTCACCCGTCGTAACCTGAGCAGGGGGGGTGCCCGATGCCGAGCCCCGTTGGCAACCGATCTTTTCGACGCTAAGGCTTCGATCGGTATTCGGTCTGGGTGAAGCATTCCTGGGCCAGCTTGTGGAAGCGGTCCCAGTCGGCCTTGTAGCCATAACTTGTTTTTTTGGGATACCAGACGACTGCTCCCTTGGAAACTTTCAGCGTGCCCAGCACGCCATCATCACCTTTGACGACGAAGATGACGTCAGACTTTCCGAGCTTGCGCGGAGGGACTTTGAACATCACGTCGTGAGCCATCTGGGGCCTCCATTTATGTCGAACGGCAAGTCAGTAAGTTCACTCCACGCCCGTGCGACGGGTCGACAACTGCAAACACGCCGCACCCCCGTTACACCACGTCCGCGTCGAACACGCGAACCTTTGCCCAATGGGGTTTGTTCTCTTCAATGAATTGTAGGTGTCGCGGATGGACCTGGTATTGATCGTGGGCCGCGCGGCTCTCGAACACCACGTGCAGCCCCACGTCGAACTCCTTGTCGTTCACTTCGCGATTTAATCCCGGCGTCCGAGTCCCCACGGCAAACAAAACCGTGCCGGGGTGGTTGGTCAAGTGCGTGCGACAGGCATCCAATTGTCTCTGAATGCCGGCCGGCGAGTTGTCTGTGAGCGTGAAGTAAACGACGTGAGCCAGTTGCGTCTGGCCAGTGGTGTCAGACATGCGGGCCTCCTGGTACATTAATCCACGTGCTCGAGGTTTGCGAGAATACCACCCTCAAATCCCCCTCACAAGGCTCGCCTTTCGCATGAGAACTGATTATCGGCGCGATGCGCGAACAGCGATGAAAGCAGCTCTGCTGGCGATTGCGGTGGGACCGATCGCGAGTGCGCCGGCCCAGGATGCGCCCCAGGTCGCCAACGAGCAGTTCGCCGCCGATCCCGACTGGGACGGATTTCGCAATCGGCTGCTCCCCGAGAGCCCGCGGATCGTGCGACAGGATTTTGGATACCGCCGCACGAACCATGCCGGTGGAAAGCGGTCCGGAGAAATCGGCGGATTCGCGCAGCGCTCGTCGACGTCGGCCACTTATGCGCGTCGTATTGCCCCCAAGACGCTTGAGGATCGGCTGAGCGCCGCGGGCAAGATGTCGGTTCGCACTGCCGAAGGCGCAAGCGGCGTGATGATCGGCTGGTTTCGCGACACGCCGCAAGGTTGGCGGACGCCCAATTCGCTCGGTATGCGCATCGACGGCAACGGAGGCAAGTACTGGGTTTTCTACGAGTACGGCACCCAAGGCTGGCGCACGGGCGGGGCCGGAGCATTTGAAGGCGAGCAATACCAGAAAACTCGAACTCCGCCGTTCCCGGCCGATGGCGCGGTGCACGATTGGGCGATCGACTACGACCCGGCCGCGGCCGCCGGGCAAGGGCAGATCACGTTTCGCATTGACGAGCGGACTTATCAACTGCCGTTAGCGTTGGGACATCGCGCGGACGGCGCGATGTTCAATCGCTTCGGGATCTGGAACGTGCAAACGCCCGGCAATGGCGTCGAATTCTATTTCGACGATCTAAGCGTCGACGGCCGCCTCGATACCTTTGACGACGATCCACAGTGGGAAGCCTCTGGGAATCCGGCCGAGTTTAACGAGAGGATCATCCGGCCGTACCACGACTTCGGTTACAGCCCGACAAAATACGCCGGCGGCGCAGTCGGCGAAATCGGGGGCGTTGTTTTTCGCGACGAACGTCCGGCATTTTATGCCGCCAATGCGGGGCGGTTGTCGCTGGACGATGCGCTTTCGGCCTCCGGCAAACTGGCGCTGCGCAAAGCCGCCTCGGACAGCGGGTTTTACATCGGCTGGTTCGACTCGTCGGCGAAGCGAAACAACGAAACCCCCGAGTCTTCCCAGAGGCAAAAGAGCTATCTGGGCGTGTTGATCGAGGGTCCCAGCCGCATCGGGCATTATTTCCGGCCCGGTTACGGCGCGAGCGACGCGAGCGGATCGACCGCTGGCGAGACCACGAACGACGGCCGGCGGTGGCCGGTGATCTATCCCGACGGACGCGTGCACACCTGGTCGATCCGCTACGAGCCCTCCGGCGCCGGCCGCATCGAATTGTCGTACGATGGCCAGGCCTACCCAATGGACCTCAAACCGGGACACAAGAAAATTGGCGCCACGTTCGACCGGTTCGGCATCTTCAACATGCAGTCCGGCGGCCACCACGTCGAGTTGTATCTCGATGACGTGAGTTTCAGCAGGCGATAACTCGCGAGCAGAGTTCGCTGTCACAGTTCTCAACCGCGGTCGATTGCATGATGCGCCGTCGATTGGGCAATATGGCGCGCCAGCCGGCTCGACGTTCGCCCGTCATCTCGGATGCAAGCGTGGCATTCCAAAGGCGCGTGTGTGCGCGGCGATATTTTCGCCACGGGTGGCCAACTAGGCACCGCGCCCGACGCGGAATGAAGTGCCCTTAGAACATTAAGTGCCATGTCGTGCCCGAGTTATCCTCGCACTGGGATGGCTGGCACGTCGTTTGCAATTCGCCGTCGCCAGCACGCGGGACAGGATTGCGCGAGGCGACGATGTCAACCAGCCGGGCAAACGACGGTAATCGGGCAAGGTCGCGCGCCCGTCCTACCCCACAGACAGATTGCGTCGATCCAAACGCTTAAGCTTCGGCTGACTCCACCGGCTTGATGTCGCTGTCGCCGGCGCCGGGCGCGATGTCGACGACCTGGCCGTTCGATTCGGCCTTCCGCTTGTTGATCGACGGACCGAGCAGTTGTTCGATCTCCTGCTCGTCGAGCACTTCCTGCTCTTCCAACGCCCGGGCCAACGTTTGCAATTGATCGCGCTGCGCGGATAACAGGCGCGAGGCCTCATCGGCCGCCGCATGCAAGATGCGGGCGACCTCTTCGTCGATCAATTGCGCGCTGTGTTCACTGAACTCGCGATGCTCGTAGATTTCCTTGCCCAGGAAGGGATGTTCTTCGCTGGTGCGATAGGCGACCGGTCCCAGGCGCTCGCTCATGCCCCAGGCCGTCACCATCCGGCGGGCCAGCCGAGTGGCCTGCAGCAGGTCGTTTTCGGCCCCGGCGCTGTACTCGTTGAAGATCAGCTTTTCGGCGGCTCGGCCGCCCAGCATGAAGCACAGCCGACCGTGCAATTCGGATTCGCTGATGTTGAGCCGGTCTTCCTCGGGCAACAATTGCGTCACGCCCAGTGAGCGGCCGCGTGGAATGATCGTCACTTTGTGTACGCGGTCCGCGCCCGGCACGATCCAGGCCAGAAGTGCGTGTCCCGACTCATGAATCGCGGTCATCCATTTTTCCTTGCCGCTGAGAACTTCCTCGCGCTTGGGTCCCATCAACACCCGATCGCGAGCGTGTTCGAAATCGTCCATGTCGACCTTATCTTTGCCGTTGCGCGTGGCCCACAAGGCGGCTTCGTTGACCAGGTTGCGAATGTCCGCTCCGGTCAGCCCCACGCTCCCGCTGGCCAGCCGGTCCAGATCGACGTCGTCGGCCAGCGGAACATCGCGGACGTGCACCTTGAAGATCGCCAGCCGTCCCTTGTGGTTCGGCCGGTCAACCGTGATATGGCGATCGAAGCGGCCGGGGCGCAACAAGGCTGGATCGAGGACGTCGGGCCGATTGGTGGCGGCCAGCACGATCACCGATTCGTTTTGGCTGAAGCCGTCCATTTCGCTCAAGATTTGATTGAGCGTTTGCTCGCGTTCGTCGTGTCCGCCGCCGAGTCCCGCGCCGCGCACGCGTCCGACCGCGTCGATTTCGTCGATGAACAAGATCGAAGGCGAGGCTTCCTTGGCCGTTTTGAACATGTCGCGCACGCGGCTGGCGCCGACCCCAACGAACATTTGAATAAACTCGGAGCCGCTGATGGAAAAGAACGGGACGCCAGCTTCGCCCGCCACGGCGCGGGCCAAGAGCGTCTTGCCGGTTCCTGGCGGACCCATCAGCAAAACGCCCTTGGGCACGCGCCCGCCCAGGCGCTGGAACTTTTCAGGGTTCTTGAGAAACTCGACCACTTCCTCCAAGTCGTGCTTGACCCCCTCCAGGCCAGCGACGTCGGCGAACGTGACCGGCTTGTTCGTGGTTTCATAGCGCTTGGCCGGGCTTTTGCTGAACCCGCCCAGGATACCGCCGCCCATGAACTGGTCACGGGCCCGGCGTAGCATGAACAACACCAGCCCGATCATCAGCGCAAAGCCGACCAGGTACGCGACCAGCAACATGCCGGCCCCGTCGGTCGTCCGCTGGGCTTTAACGATTACTCCCTTGGCCAACAATTCCCGGTCCAACTCTTCTCCGACCAGCGGGGAGAGGTACACCACGAAATCGGGCTTCAACTTTTTTTCGACGACCTGCTCGGCCCCCTTTTCGCCAACCGGCCGGGTCACCGCTTGCGTGGGGGGCTCCTTGAACTTGCCCACCAGTTGACCGCGGTCGACGAACTCGACCTCGACAATATTATTGTGAGCCAATTGCTCGCGGAAAAAGTCATACGTGATTTCATCCCGCGAGACACTCTCGTGGTTGAACCACAGAAAGCCCAGCGTCAGAGCCAGGATCATGGCCAGCCAAAAAATGGAATTCAGGCGCGGCCGCGAATTCAACGTGGGCAGTTGCGAGCTCGGGCCGCCGGACGGTTTATCCATCGACATTGATTCCTATGGTTCGTCGTTCGTCGCGAATGTCGTGAGCGCTAGAGGTCGACGACAGCCCTCCGTGGCGCTCTCTCTCGCCCGCAGATTCAACCGATCGTAGCGCACCGGGGAATTGTATCCCACGACTGGTGGATTTTCGACCCCACGGCCGATGCGCCGTCAGATTCGCGCTGATTTGCCGCGGCGGGCATGCAGCACGAGTTGTACTTCTTCGTAGCGAGTTCCGCGGGGCAATCGCTCCAAAAGCGGACGGATTTTCGCCGGCGCCGTCGGACCGACCACTTGTTCAATCCGCGAAATCAAGTCGCGCGACAGAAACCACCCGGCGTCAACTTCCAATCCACCATCCGCGGCTCGCAGGGCATGGTCGAACACGACCGCCGCCGACAGGCCGCGGATCGCGGCGCATTCGTCCGGGCTGAAGCCGGCGGCCAGCAACCTCCACGTCCAATAATGGCTCGCCTGAGGCGGCGCCTCGGCCGGTTTCGAGCCGGCCGGCGCGACCTGGGGCGCTTCGCGCATCGACTGCGCAACCTCGGGCGCCACTAGCGCGCTCTCGCGCGCAGACAGCGCGGGTGGAATCTCGCCGGCTGGCGGCCGCGCAGCAGGCGCGTCGGGGCGCGGGGCCGCGGCCTTGCTCGCGCCTCTCTTTGTCGCGGCGCTCATGGGGTCGAGCTTGCGCCACAACGCCTCCGGCAAGGAAAGTCTCGGCATGGCATCGTCGGGTCCGCTCATGACTTCGCCGCCGCGAGCCGTCAAGCGCAGCACCGGGCGGAAAGGTTCAATCTCGGTTTGCTCGAGCAAACCGCAAATCAACAGAGCATCGATCAATTGCACCACTTCCGGCTGTTTCAAGTGGGCCAGCAACCCAAACGTGCTGAGCTTGTCCAGCCGGTTGCGCGTGACGGGCTTGGCATTGGAGCCGCACAGCATCTGGGCCAGCAATTGCTTGCCGCAACCCGTCCGCGATCGCGAAACGCGGGCCACGCCGCTGAGCACCATTCGCACCGCGTCGAGCACCTTTTGGGTCGGTGCTTGCGCCGCGCCGTGCCGGCCGCCCTGGGCCACGCTTTTGCAATTGTCACAATGGCCACACGGCTCGGAATCGGTTTCGCCGAAGTAGCTCAATATTTCCTGTTGCCGGCAGCGATGGTTGCGGGCAAATCGCAGCACGTGCTCCAGTTTTTCGTACTCCGCGGCCTTGCGGCGCTCGAGCTTTTCGAAGTCGATTTCCAATTCCTCGAAGGGCCGGCCGGGCTGGCGAAGGTGAATCGCTCGGCCACGAAACGGCGGCACGTAGTCGAATGCGGAGAGCGTCGTCAACTCGCGCAAATACCGCGAGAGGTCGCCGCTGTCGAAATCCGCCAGCCGCGCCAGCAGCTCGCGCGGCTGAAAGTAGCACCACTGCTGACGCTGCGCGCCAACCAATTGCTCGACGGCGCGCATGACTTGCCGCTTGATCTTGGCCTGTTGCGGCAGCAGATCGACGAGCGTCGGCAGATCGCTGTTGAGCCGCACGGCGGCGGTGTTCTCGGCGGCTTCCAGCCGTTCCAGCACGCCCGAGCTTTCCAATAGTTTCTCGCAAGCGCCGATTCCCTCGGCGGCGATTTGCAAATTAAGCGCCTCCTTGACCTCCTGCTGCGTCATCTCGATCGGGTTCTGACCCAACGAGCACAAGAACTCGTACACCTGGGCGACGACTTCCCGCGAGGGGTACGCGCTTTCGATGAAGAACTCGTGAATATGCCGGTCGCCGCCGCCGAACAGGAGCAGGCACTGCGCGCTCTGGCCATCGCGCCCGGCCCGACCCGCTTCCTGGTAATAGGCCTCGACGCTGCCCGGGAGATTGTAATGCACCACGAACCGCACGTCGGCCTTGTCGATGCCCATGCCGAAGGCCAAGGTCGCCACCGCGATTTCGGTGCGGCCCTGCATGAAATCGTCCTGGGCCGCGCGGCGCTCCTCGGGCGCGAGCCCCGCGTGATAGACCGTCGTCGGCCGGCGCGTGCGGCTGACGATTTTCTGTCCCAGTTCTTCGCAACGCTTGCGCGTCGAAGCGTACACGATTCCCGAGCCGGGCGTCCCGTCCAGCAGGCGAAACATGGCTTCGTCCTTGTCGCGATCGGTTGGGCACGGTTGCACGCCGTAATGCAAATTCGGCCGCGCAAACCCGGTGATAAAAATCTCGGGCTCGCGCAGGTTCAGAAGCTGAGCGATATCGCGTCGCACAAAGTCAGTGGCCGTAGCCGTCAGCGCGATGGTCGGCGGATTGCCCAGTTGCGCGCGAAATTGCCCGAGCCGGGCATAGTCGGGACGAAAGTCGTGCCCCCACTCGCTGATGCAATGTGCCTCGTCGACGGCCAGCAGCCGCAAGTCGCTCCTGCCGACCGCTTCGACAAACCGCGGGCTGCGAAACCGCTCGGGCACCACGTAGATCAGCTTGTAATCGCCCGAAGCCATGCCCGACAATCGCCGGGTTTGCTCCTCGGGCGTAAGCGTGCTGTTGATGTACGTCGCCGACAGGCCGCGCGCTGTAAGCACGTCAACCTGGTCCTTCATCAAGGCGATCAACGGCGAAATCACCAGCGTCACGCCGGCACGGGCCACGGCGGGCAACTGAAAGCACAGGCTTTTTCCGCCGCCGGTCGGCATCACGCACAGGCAATCTTTGCCGGCCAGGACGGTTTCGATCACCTCGCGCTGGCCCGGCCGGAAGCTGGATAGCCCAAACGGCTCTAAATACGCTTCCAGGTCGTGCGGAGCAGCGGTCGTCATCCAATGATCTCTTGCGCTCGAGCGATAGCGAACATCTGAACAGGTTTCGGGGCATTATAGGAGGGTCCGTGCCGGGCACAAGCAGCCGGTCCCAGCCGGCCCAATACGGTCCGCAGCGACAAAAACCGGCGCCGTGCCGGTACACTGGCGGCTAATGACCCTGGGACCGCCACAATGTGATCCCGACGTGCGCCGCCGCGGCTCCGTGGCCGTGGTGCTGCGCGAAAATCGGTTTCTCGTGATTCGCCGCTCGGCGCACGTCGTCGCGCCGGGGGCTCTTTGCTTTCCGGGCGGCGGCATCGAGGCGGGCGAAACGGAGGAGCAGGCGCTGGTGCGCGAGTTTCAGGAAGAGCTGGGCGTCGCGATTCGTCCTCTCAGGCGGGTGTGGCACAGCACGACGCGTTGGCACGTCGAGCTTGCCTGGTGGCTCGGCGAGATCGATGCGCAACTTGCTCTCGTGCCCAATCCGCACGAAGTCGCATCCATCCACTGGCTCACGCCGCGGGAAATGTTCGACGAAGAGAATCTTTTGGAAAGCAACCGAGTGTTTCTTCGGTCGCTGGCCGCCGGGGAAATTGTGTTGGAAACGTAGCAGCCGCGCGCGTTTGCGGCGTTGCGTGGCGATTGGGTTAGCAGGCCGTCGAAAAATGGAACTGGCTCCGAGCCAGATTGCTCGCAACCCGCAAAAAACTATGTCCGCAAGGTGCCCGTCCCAATTTTTCGACAGGCCGTTCGGCCGCGCGCTACGCTACTTGCCGTGAAAGCGGCGGTTGAAGACCTCGGGATCGAACGGATCCTTGGGGACGAAATCTCCTTCGGGCGCCACTCGCTGGTTCATGGGCCGCCGTCCCGGTTCGCCGCGGATGCTCGTCGCGCGAGGCAGGTCGTGCGGCTTTGCTTGCTCGCTGGTGGAGTTCTTGGCTTGATCGGGGAAGCTGTCGGACCAATCGGCCAATTCGAGTTCGGGGTTCTCGCCCGTCGACCGCGGCTCGCGCTGGTCGGCTTCGCTCGGCGCGCGACCTCTGCGGGGCGCGGCCAAAGGAGCGGTGCGTTCAGCGAGCGTCGGCCGCGGCGACGCTTGCTTGACATTCGAGACCAGGTAAACCCATTGTACCAATTGCTTATACTGCGATTGCTCGCGATCCGTGAAGACCGGAAGTTTCATATTGCCGTGCGGGCGGATCGGCGCTTCCAGGAGTTTGCTCTCTTGCGGCATGTCGCGATTGATCATCGCCAGCACGGCCTGCAGATTTCCTTGCGTGGCGTGCCGGCCGGCCAGGCGATTGGGCGGAATTCGCTCGAGCTTTAGCACGCCCGTCGATCGCGGACCGTGACAACCACTTTTGGCGCAGTAGTTGAGCAACATCGGCTGAATACCGTTGGTGAAGTTCTCCATCGACCCGGCCGGCAGGTTGCGAATGATGCCGTCGAGATGTTCGCTCGACGCCGTTTTTTCGCGAGCGACCGCCGGCTCGGAATTCCGCGGCGCTTGTTTCGCCAGTTCCAGCCGCGGTTCCAAAAGTCGTATTTTCGGATGCGAGGAGTCGGCGGTCCGTGCGGCCTCGAGTTCCCTCTCCGCCGGCTCCACGAGGCCGTGTTTCAGGCACCATTCGGCCAGTTCCAAGTGATCGCCCGCGCGGCCCTGTTCGATTGCGGAGCGTTTGTGCTCGTAACACCCCAGAACGTCGCGGCAGACGATGGCCACGTCGGATCGCTTGACGCGGATTTCGGAGTCCTGGCCGGCGACGTCGTAGCGGTCGCCCGAGGCCGTGATGGTGCCTTCGATCACTTCGCCGTTGTTCAAGAGCAACACGCCTTTGCGTGGCGCGAGCGACACGTCGTCGGCGCCGGCCGCGACATGCGGCACCGCCAGCACGCTAAGAAGTGGCGCCAGGAGAAGATAGCGGCTCATGAGACGGGAGAGGGTAGGAGAAGCCAGGCGGAGCGTCAAGATCGTTCCACGCCACGGTCATCACGTGGCGCGATCATTGTTTGCAAATTGCCCAGCCGCTCCACCCATATAGTCGGCAGGACATTTTTTCATTATCATGAGACACGTGCAGCTTCTGGGCGGCCAGGCCGGGCGCCCGGAGCCGCCGCTGCTGCCTGGCCATGCCAGCACCTCGCTCGAATAGCCGCCCATGTGGACAACAGTCGGGTGAGCCGGCAGCGACTGGCCGCACTCTTTCGATTCGAGTAACTGCGACGCGCCACGAAATGTGACAACGTTGACCGGCTTCCGGGACTTGAACGCGCAAACTTCTCATGGCCCTCTTGCAGCTATCAAATGCCTCGGGCCCTAACGAGGATGTTCAGTTGGACCAAGATCGCATGGTCTTGGGACGACACCCCGATTGCGACGTGGTGCTGGACTCGGCTTCCGTCAGCCGGCAGCACGCCCAAATCGTGCGAGAGAACGGCAAGTACTTCGTCGAGGACTTGCATAGCCGCAATGGCACGTTCGTCAACGGCCGCATTATTCAGGGCCGCCATCCGCTGGCCGACGGCGATCGACTGAAGATCTGCGATTTGTCGTACACGTTTTACACCAACCAGCCCAGTCCGATTCTGTCTTCCCTGGTCGGGACCGAAGGCTCGTCGCTGGCGCTGATGATTGACGACGCGCCGACGACGTCCACTTCGACCATCGTGTCGAAGCTCGACGTGGCGTCGAGCAACGCCGGCGTGCGGCTGACGGTCAACCCCGAGGTGAAGCTGCGGGCGATGATCGAAATCGCGCACAACCTGGGCAAAGCCGTCAGCCTGGATGAGGTGCTTTCGAAGTTGCTGGACAGTCTGTTCAAGATTTTTATTCAGGCCGACCGCGGATTTGTCGTGCTGCGCACCCCCAGCGATGGGTCACTCGTGCCCAAGGCGGTCAAGCATCGCCGCGCCGCCATGGAAGACCAGGTTCGCATTAGTCGCACGATCGTCAACCAGGTGATGGCCAGTCAAGTGGCCATCCTGTCGGCCGACGCCGCCCACGATTCGCGCTTCGATACCAGCCAGAGCATCGCCGACCTGCGGATTCGCTCGGTGATGTGCGCGCCTTTGGTCGACAGCGAGGGCAACTCGTTGGGAGTGATTCAAGTCGACACGAACGATCAGCGGCACCGCTTCCAGCAGGACGATCTCGACGTGCTGGCCAGCATCGCCTCGCAAGCCGCCATCGCCGTCGACAACGCGCAGCTCCACGAAAACGCTCTTAAGCAGCACGCGCTCGAACGCGATTTAGAGCTGGCCCATAAAGTCCAACGGGGCCTGTTGCCGGCCGCGCCTCCGCAACTGCCGGGCTATTACTTCTTCGACTTCTACGAGCCGGCCAATCAGGTCGGGGGCGACTATTACGACTACATCGAACTGTCCCAGGGCCGGTTGGCCGTGGTACTGGGCGACGTTTCCGGCAAGGGGGTTTCGGCCGCGCTGTTGATGGCCAAGCTGTCGGGCGAGGTCCGATATTGTTTGGCCAGCGAGCCCAATCCGGCGGCAGCCGTGAGCCGTATCAATGCCAGTTTCAGCGGCAGCGGCTGGCAGGACCGCTTTGTCACCTTCATTTTGGCGGTGCTCGATGCCCCTCGCAACGAGATCACGCTGGTCAACGCCGGGCACATGCCACCCTTGTTGCGTTACGGCAAAGGCAAGGTCCAACCCATCGGCGCCGACCAGGCGGGTTTGCCGTTGGGCGTTGAAGGCGACTTTCAGTATCAACAATGCACTCACCCGTTCGCGCCTGGCGATTTCCTGACCTTGTTCACCGACGGCATTAGCGAGGCGATGAACAGCGCCGGCGAGCTCTACGGTTTGGACCGGCTGAGGGGACAATTGGCGACCAATCCGGTGCCGGCATCGGGACTGGGACGATTGATTCTCGACGACGTCAAGCGCTTCGTCGGCGGGCGCGCGCAAAGCGATGACATGTGCCTGGCCTGCTTTGGCCGCGGGCAATCGTAGGACGCGCCGCGGCGAACGTCGTTTGCCGGGTGGCCTACGTGGTCTTCGTGGCCATGCCGCTGTCGGATCGGACTCCACGCGTACTCAAGAGGAGATAACGGCCATGGCGACTCGAAACCTGCTGGTCGGCCTGTTATTGGCGATATGCTTCCCGGGGATCTCGAAGGTGGCGAACACACAGGTGGCCGATGACATCACGGCGGCTCGTAATTTTCGTTCTGTCGAGGTCGCCGCGGCCGCTTACCAAAAGCTGAAACGCGCGGCCGAGTCGAACAAAGGCGCCATTTCCGACGGGTTGTTGCACGGAGCTTCTCGGGCATGGTTGGAAGCAAAGCTGCGCGCGGCCAGGTCGAAGCCGGAATGCATCGAGGCGGCAACGGAATACCTGGAGCGCGAGGGTTATTCGGTTGCCAAGAATTCCACGTCGTAGCTGGCGATTGAAAAATTGGGACAGGGTGCGTCGGCGTAAGCCGGAGAAAGGGTGCGAATGAAAGAGTCGTACGAGGTAGGACCTAGCCAGTCGCCTTGGCCTCGAGTGATGCGTGTTGACGGGCAACCGTCAGGGCGAAGCGTTCACA
>JBGQHN010000071.1:0-15526 GCA_041497975.1 Planctomycetia bacterium
ATGCCGGAACAAACGTCGAGATTCGCCGGCAAGCCTCAGCCGCCGGCCAGCAGCGACCGGCGGTCGATCGAGTTACCGCTGCCGGGTTCCAGCAGCCTCGCGCGCCGGTTCAGCCAGTGTCGTTTCACGTGAACTTGATGGAGGCCGCCCGGCAGGATGGCGTCGTTCACGCGCTCGAAGACGGCGATATCGTGATGGTACAGAAGCGCGATCCTCAGCCGTTCGACGTGATGGGCCTGGTAACGAAGCCCGGGCGATTCGAATTCCCGGCCAACAAGGATGTCCATCTGCTCGATGCCTTGGCGATGGCCGGCGGAGTCTCGACTCCCTGGGCCGACAAGGCGCACTTGATTCGACAGGTGCCGGGCCAGACCAAGCCGGTCGTGATTGAAATCAGCATCAAGGAGGCCAAGCAACAAGGGACCGGAAACCTGCGCCTCGGTCCTGGCGACGTGGTGAGCGTTGAACCGACGCCCACCACGGTTGTCACCGGCGCGCTGCGCGCCATCGCCCCCTACTCGGTCACCGCCATCGTTCCGTTCATCAGGTAGTTGCCTTGAGCACGACCGTCACGCAACCGACCCAGTCAGCGGCTCATGCCCTGCAAGGCTTCGTGCAGTTTGCGCGCGTCGTGCGTTACCGCAAGACCGTATTGATCGCCGCGATCGTGGCCGGACTGCTGCTGGGAGGCCTTTATTATGCCACCGCAAAGCGGTTGTATCAGGCCAAGGCCTCGCTGCTGGTATTGCAGACGGGCGCCGACGTTACCGGCACGGCGATGAGCGCCGAGGGCGTTCGCCAAGGACTGATGCCGACGTACGAACGGCTGTTCAGCAGCGCGGTCGTGCTCGAAGGAGCGCTGCGCCATCTTGACTCGACGCAACGCGTCGATCTCGAACGGGCCGCGCCCGAGAAGTGGCTGCAAATCTTGCGCTCCAACTTGACGGCTACGACGTTGCGCCAGACCAACATCATTGAACTCGCGTATCGCTCGAAAACCCCGCCCGCCGCCGTGGCCGTCGTCAATGCCGTGCTGCGGTCCTACCTCGAATTCATGGACAAGACGCACAAGGGCACGGCGGGACAGATTATCGAGGTCATTACCCGCGAAAAGGCACAGCTCGAGCAGCGGCTGGCCGCAAAGGAGAACGAGGTGCTCGAAACCCGCCGCCTGTTTGGCGATTTGGGCATTCGCTCGGGCGGGACGGTCGTACATCCCACCGTGCAGCGCGCCATCAGCCTCAACGAGGCGTTGGTGAAAACGCAGCAGAAGCGCATCGAATTGCAGGCGTCGCAAAGCGCCCTGCTGGCCGCCGTCCGCAAAGGCGAAGATCTTCGGCCGCAGTTGCTCTCGCTCGAAAGCGTCGTCGGCCGCGAGTTCCTGCTGAGTGGTTTCGGGATGGGCACTCGGGACATCGAATCGCAAGCGCAGTTGGAGAAGTCACTGCTGGAAAGCCAGGCGGAGCTGAAAACCTTGCACTCGTTCTTCGGACCGGCACACCCGCGCGTCATCACCGTTCAAGAACGCATCCGCGCGACCTCCGCATACCTGGCCGAGTACCAGGCGCGACTCGACCAGAAGCTATTGGGCATTCGCGACAAGCAACTCGGTCCCATGCTTTCGCAAATGGTCCAACAGCGACTGGACGAAACGTGCCAGCATGAGAATTCGTTGCGCGCCAGCTTCGAGCAGGCTCGCCGCGAGGCCGTCAATTTGAACGGCGACATGGCGCGGCTGGAGATCCTGGAGCATGATCTACGCTGGCTGCGCGACTTGCGCGACGTGCTGCTCAATCAAATCGCCAGCGTCGACCTGCGACAAGACCACGGCGACATTCGCACGGCCGTGGTCAGCGAGCCCGTGCTTCCCCTGTCGCCGGTCTGGCCGAAACTGCCGCTCGTAGCAGCCTGTTGCCTGTTGGGCGGCGTGGGGGCCGGGCTGGCCGTGATTTATGCGCTGGACACGCTGGACGATCATTTCCGTTCGCCCGAGGAACTGCGCGCGCAACTGGGCATTGATCTTTTGGCGATGATTCGCGACATGCCGGGCCTGGGCAGCGCCGGCCTGGAGAGCCTGCAGGTCTTCGTGGCGCCCAACGCCGCGGAAAGTGAAGCCTTCCGCACGCTGCGCACCACGTTGGGATTGAACAAGCAAGATACCAGCCGCCTGGTGATCTCCAGCGCCGAACCGGGCGACGGCAAGACGACGGTGTTGGCGAATCTGGGGGTCTCTTTCGCGCAGGCTGGCAAGAAAACGCTGTTGATCGACGCCGACATGCGTCGACCCGGACTGACGATGCTCTTGGGGTTGAAGGGTCAAGGGGGTCTGTGCGACGTGCTGATGTCCTCGGGCAGCCTGCAGCAATTCGGCGTCCCGCAGATTCGCTCACTGGGCCTGGCGGGACTGGACGTATTGAGCGCCGGTACGCGGCGTCCCGATTCGGCCGAACTCCTGGCCTCGGGGCGTTTGACTGAACTTTTGACCTGGGCCGAATCGCGCTACGACCAGATTCTGATTGACAGCCCGCCCGGGCTGGCTGCCAGCGACGCTTCGATCATCGCGCGGCTGGTCGACGGACTGGTGTTGGTCGTGCAACCCAAAAAGACTCAGCGGCGCAGCGTAGTGCACGCGGTCGAAAGCTTCACGACGCTGGGCGTGAACGTATTGGGCGTGGTCGTCAATCGCATCGCTTCGCAAAAAGAAGATTCGATCTACGGCTACAACTTCGCGTCCGGATACGGCTACGGATACGACGAAGGAGAAGCCGCCTCGACCGAGGACGTCCCGTCCGGCACGATTTCCATGGGGGCAGCAGCATCACCGCGCGGCGAAGCCGTCAGCCGAGAGTCGAACGCGTCCGCCGCCGCGCCGCGCCGCGTGGCTTGAGTCATAGCCGGGAGAAACACGACACTCGAAACAACGCAAATGACTAATCACACGTCCTCATCGCCCCTGGCTCGAGCCTCTGCGTGGAATGAGCGATACCGCGCGGATGAACAGCTTTACGCGCGTGTCTTGTTGCGCGTCGTCGATGGCGGACTGGCGGGCTCGATTCTCATCGTCCCGTGGTGCATGGGCGGCAGGCATCCTGTGGGTGAGCTAGTGCTGGTCCTGGCTGCCTTGGCGGCCAGCCTGGCGTGGATTGCTCGACAGCGCCTGGTAACGGGATGCCTGACCTGGACCCGCTCGCCGGCGGACGCGATTTTTCCCGCCGCCGTCGCGCTGGTGCTCCTTCAGTTGGCGCCGCTGCCGGCTGCAGTGCTCGACGTTCTTTCGCCGCACACCCGCGACTTGTTGCCCTTGTGGATCTCCGGCGGCCAGAGCGTGGGATTGGGCGTTTGGAACCAGGTCACCATGACCCCGGCCGCGACTCAATCCGCGCTGGTTGTGCTGATCGCGTATGGGCTGCTGTTCTTCACCGCGGTGCAAAGAATCGAGAAGCTGGAGGACGTCGAGCGCATCCTGCGCTGGGTGGCGCTGTCCGTGACGCTGACGGCGCTGTTCGGACTCGTTCAATATCTGACCAGCAACGGAAAGTTCCTGTGGATCTACAGACATCCTTATCGCTTTTCGAACGTCGCGGCGACCGGGATGTACATCAACAAAAACCATTTCGCCCATCTGCTGGCGTTGGGAGTGGGCCCGCTCGTGTGGTGTCTTGCGCGCGCTTTGCAGCAACCCCGTTCGGAGTTGGAACGCCTGGGCCAGCAAGCGCGGCGCTGGCGCATGACGCTGCATGCGTTCGCCCTGGCAATCGTCATGTTCGCTGGTTTAATGAGCCTCTCGCGCGGCGGGATAGCGATGATCGCGCTGGCCGCCATCACTTGCGGCGCGGCGCTGTACCGGGCCGGATTGTTAGACCGGACGTTTGTGGTTTCGACAGTCGCAGCGGTGCTACTGGTACTGTGCTCGCTGGCAATTCATGGGCATCGCGAGGTGGTCGATCGCTTGGACGACTATGCGTCGGGCTCGCTGGCCCAGTTGGACCGCGACGGCGGACGCCGCGCCATCTGGCGGGCTGATGCCGTGGCGCTCAAAGACTACTTTGTGTTTGGCTCCGGCGTTGGCAGCCATCGCGAGATACATCCCACCTATCTGGCGGAACCATTCGACACCGAGTTTACGCATGCCGAGAATGGCTATTTGCAGATCGCGCTGGAAACGGGCATCCCCGGGCTGGCGATCCTGGCTACGTCGCTGGGATATATCGCGGCCTGGTGTTTCGCGTCGCTTCGGGCGGCCCGCTCGCCACGGCTCTTTGCTTGCGCGGCGGCCGTCGCGGCCAGCCTATTGGTCAGTGCAGTTCACTCGCTGGTCGACTTCGTTTGGTACATTCCTTCGTGCATGGCGACGGCGGTCCTACTGGCCGCTTGCGCGCTGCGATTGTGGCATCTGAATCAACTCAATCCGCGGCGGCGGCAAGCGCTTCGGGGGGCACTTTCGGCGCGTTTGGCGCTGGTGGCCTGTGCGGGAATCGTGCTGGGCGGAGCCTGGATGGTGCGCGACCGGTTTTGCGCGGCGGTCGCGGCGCCGCATTGGGACGCATACCTGGAGTTTGCTCTGTCGCAGAGTGCCCAGGCTGGCGCGATACAGCCGAGCCTGGAAGTCATCGACCACTTGAACGCGGTCGTGCGTTGGACTCCCCGCGATGATCGCGCGCAACTGGCCTTGGCCGAAGCTTGCATGCAGCGCTTCGAACAATTGCAGGCCGATTCGGCCAACGCGATGCCGCTGGGCCAAATCCGCGACGCGGCGCTGGCGTCGCGTTTTGCGTCGCGATCCGCGCTCGATGAATGGCTGGCCCGAGCGGTCGGCGACAATCGCCGCTTGCTGGACGCGGCGCTGTGGCATACGCGGCGCGCGTTGGTAAATTGTCCGCTGGCGGGCCGGGCATATATTGACCTTGCGCAACTCTGCTTCCTGAGCGCTTCCGATGATTCGATGAGGCCGGCGCTTATGGACCAGGCCCTGCGCGTGCGGCCCTACGATGGGTCCGTGTTGCTGTGCGCCGGCAGCGAAGCGGCGCTCGCCAATGATCCCCTCAAGGCGCTCGACTACTGGCGCCGCGCGTTGCGCGCGGGTCCAAAATCCCAGCGGCAGCTCGTCGATCTGTGGGCCGCGACGCAAGTGCCCGTCGAAGTGATCTTGCGCGAGTTTCGCCCCGGCCTGGCGGCCGTTCGCTTGATGGACGCGCGGTACTCGCAGCTCGATCGGCCGGACGAGTTACAACGGCTCTTGGCGTACTACGCTCAAGTCGCGCAGCAGGAGGCGCGTGAGGCGACCGGCGCCGAGGCGGCGCAACTCTGTCTGGAGCTGCACGGGGTCTATCGCCGCTTGGGAAACCCGGCTGAGGAGTTGCAGGTTCTGCGGCAAGCGCTGGCGCTTGTGCCCAACGATTATCAGGTTCGCTACGCACTGGCCACTGCGCTCTGCCGACAGCGACAACTGGGCGAGGCTGAACAACATTTGCGCTGGTGCATCGAGCGCCAAGGTCAGGATGAACAACTCCGCGAGCTGTTGGCCGCCGCGGTCAAGCATCGAATTAACAGCCAGCGGGTGTCGGCCAGCCACGATACGGATCTAAAGCGCTGAACGTCGCCACGGGAGCTGGAAACAAGTTTGAGTTTTTCGTCGCTCGTTGGACCGGTCGAGAGTGTGTCGAGGGCATCGTTTGAGATTGGCGTGATGAGGCGACCGTTGCGCTGTCACGCGAGGAGGACATGTCGATGAACGACGCGTCTAAAACCCAATTCGTGTTCATGGAATCGGCAGGCCACGAGATATCGTGCCCCGCGGGCCTTGACCTTCGGTCGTGGCTGTCGATCACCGCGCGTCGCCGCGCGAGCGGGCTGGTGAGCCGCGCGATCGCCGCGCTGCTGCTGCTGCTGGCCTTGCCGGCCATCGCCCTGGCGGTCTTGCTGGTACGTTGCACTTCACCTGGCCCGGCCATCTATCGGCAGATGAGGCTCGGCGCCCGAGGCACGCGGTTTGTCATGTACAAAGTGCGCACCATGGTGGCCGACGCCGAAGCCAAGAGCGGTCCGGTGTGGGCCAGCAGGAACGACCCGCGCGTGACGCCGCTGGGGCGGCTGTTGCGCGCGATCGGCTGGGACGAATTGCCGCAATTGTTCAATATCCTCAAGGGCGACATGGCCTTCGTCGGACCCCGCCCGGAACGGCCTGAAATCGCGGAGTCGCTCGCCGGCAAGATTCCCGGCTACTACGGCCGGGTGGCCGTTCGCCCGGGCATTACCGGGTTGGCGCAAATCAATCTTTCAGCCGACACGCAGTTGGACGACGTTCGCAAGAAACTGCAATTGGATCTGGAATACATCGAGCGGGCCGGTCCGCTGTTGGATTTGCGAATCGTGATGGCGACAGTGCCCAGGCTGTTCGGGTTGCGCAGCGACAGAATCGCAAAACTGCTAGGCGTGTGGCGTGCCGCGCCCCAGGAGCCCTTAGTGTACGCGATGCGCATTAGCGCGCCCCGCCCTCACACGCACAGTCCGGAAGGCCAGCCGCGAGGGCCATCGCTGTCGACGTGGAACAGCTCGCCCAGGGTCGAGCCCGGCCGCTACCGTCGCGCGGCATAAAATTGGGACAATCCCCGACGATTCTGTCCCGCCGCGATAAGGCATCAAAGATACGGCGCCGCAGTTCAGTCGGCCCGCGGGCGCTCGTCGGCCAGTTTTAGCCTGATTGCGGCCAGCGTGGCCAGCGTCGCCACCAGGTACATGAGCGACGTTGACATGGCGATGCCTTTCACGCCGAACCAGTGCATGAACAACAGGTTGCCGCCGACGTTCATCGCCAGGTTGAGCGCTCCGATACCGAGCACGATATGATTGCCGCCCAGCGCGCTGAGCAATCGGGCGCCGAGCATCGCCAGCACATAAAAGGGAATCTGCGGCAACAACCAAAGCTGGACTTCACTCACGGCTGCGGTGGTCTGCGGCGAAAAGGCGCCGCGCTCGAAAATCAAGCGCACCAGTGGTTCCGATCCGAGAGCCAGGAGTGCCACGCCCGGGATAGACAGCATCAAAATCGCCTTGGAGTATCCGCCGATGGTGCGCTCGAGTTCGTCCCACTGACCATTGGCGATCAACCGAGAAAACCGGGGAAATAACACCGTGCTCAGGCTGACGGCCACGATGCCCAGCACCAGGGCCGGGATCTTGTTGGCATAGCTCAGCACGGAAACGCTGCCGCTGCCCAAGCTGGCAGCCATCGCCTGGTCGACCACCAGCGAACTGCTCATCAAGAGCGCTCCAACCGCCACCGGCACGTATTGCGACCCCACGCGCTTGAGGCTGGCCTCGAACAGGTTCCAGCCACGCAAGCGCAACAGGCGCCGGCGATGCACCGCGACGCTCAAGATCAAGCATTCGAGGATGAATCCTAGAGTCGTGCCGACGGCCAAGGCATAGACCCCGTAGCGGTTCTGGCCCAGCCAGAAGACCACAACCGTACAAGCCGGCACGGCCATGGGCGCAAGCGCCGTCGTCGCGAATCGTTCCTGTGCGTTAAGAACCGCGCCCAAAATTGACGAGATGCCGCTGGCGACCAGAATGCCCACCACGATGTTGAACAACGTTCCCGCCAGAGCCAGTTTTGGCTCGTCGAAGCCCGTGCCGATCAGGGGCAGCACATAGGGGGAGACCGCAACCAGCACGAGCGTGCTGCCCAGAAGCACCGCGCATCCACCCACCAGCGCGCCGGCCGTGAGCCGCGCGGCGGCACGGCCGCCTTGATCCTGCAGAACCCGAATGTACGTGGGCACGAAGGCCAGCCCGAACGAATGCGCCAGCACGGCGACGGCATACGACGGGATGACCAGTGCCACCAGAAAGGCATCCAATTCGTCGCTAGCACCGAAACGGCGAGCGACCAGCCAGTCCTTGCCGAAAGCCAGCAATTTGACGAGCACAACGGTTGTGCCCAGCATTGCCGCGCTGGCCAATATGCGGCCATGGCCCGCGATGCGCGCGGTTGCCGCGGGGTCCGCGTCCGCGGGGGCGGATTCGAACATCGAGGGGCCTGTCAGGGGGTCTGGGCGGACATTTGCTGGGCAATCAGTGCGCTGAAATAGCGCGAAAACCAATTGTAGTCCCCAACCATCGCAATTCACCAGAGCGGTCGTCACTGCTGTCGTTAGCGAACGGCAGGGCGTGCATCCTGCGCGCATGCCCGGCAGCCCTCATCGCTGGCGGCATTGGCCTTGAGGCGGATTTCGAGGGTGGCTATCCTTCTCGCCTCACGTCTAGCCTGAGGCGATTCTCGCAGGGAAACTCCCACGGTGTTCGAAGGGTTCACGACCGATCTCGTCGTGCTGGCATTTTGCGCCGGCGGCGCTTCGGCGCTGATTGCGGCCCGCGAGCTGCCGCTGTCGCTCGCGCTGGCGCTGGCGGCGATTCGCGTCAGCGTGCCGTTGATCTACTTCGCCGCTTATTTCGACGGGACTTGGAACGTCGGTGACGACTTCGTCTACTTCGCGCAGGGTGGCGAACTTTTGAACTGCGGATACAACCCGCTCTCCGTGTTGCTGCACTCCGACGGTTGGGAGTATCTGCATTCGTTGAGCCAAGGCCACCACGTTTTATACGGTTGGTGGAATCTACTGGCCATGACGCTCTTCGGCGAGCACTATTACTCACCCGTATTCCTCAACGTCGTGGTCACTTTCGTCGGCGGCTCTCTGTTGGCGCGAACTGCGCGGTTGTTGGGTTTCAGCCACGGGTATTGCCTGGGCTTGCAGGTTTTCTGGCTGTTGCACTGGGACCTTGTCGCCTGGTCGTCGTTGCTGAACATCAAGGACGTCCTGGTGCAAACCCTCACGATTGCCATTTTGTTCTGCCTGGTGAGCTACGTTCACCGGCGCAAGCTGAGGTATCTGGTCGGCTTCTTGATGGTTGCCCAACTGTTCTGGTGGATTCGCTTCTACGTGCCGGTGCTCGTGCTGACGGCGGTCATGCTGTGGATGATGACACAGTGGAACGACGCACGGAAGTACTTGTTCATTCCATTGGGAGCGATGGCGTATTACCTCGCGCTGCCCATGATTACCAACGTGAGCGACTACTGGCAATTCGATGAGTTGTTATACGGCATCGTTCGCTTTTCGCTCACGCCGATGCCCTGGAAAGTAGAGGACGTCTACGGATACCTGTGGCTTCCCACGATGCTGCATTGGCTGTCGTTCATCCCGGCGCTGGTCGGAGGCGCGTACTTGTGGAACGAATCGCGACCGGCCCGCTTGTATCTCATTTATTTGGCATGCCTGGTGGCCCTCTATGCCGTCACCGAGGAACTGCTCGGGCCGCGGCAACGGTTTCAAGTCGCGTTTGTATTTGCCTGGGCCCAGTTCCACTTTTTGTGGAAGATGAAGCCCGACGTACATGCCGCCGCCGCACCCGCCGCGCGGCGCAAGCCGCTGGCTCGACCGTGGCCGTTATTGCCGCACGAGCGGCCCGCTCTGGGATGAGGAAGCCCCGATGATTTGCCATAACGACGCAGGCGACGGCGCATGGAGGCCGAAAATCACGCACGTGATCGGCAGCCTCGACGTCGGCGGAGCCGAGCGCTGCTTGTGCGGTCTGGTCTCGAATGTTGACCCGGCTTGGGCCGAGATGAAGATCGTGACCCTGATTCCCGGCGGCGCGCTCGGTGAATCGGTACGACGTCGCGGCATAGCCGTCGAGAGCCTGTCCATGCGGCCCGGGCGTCCCGATCCGCGCGCTATCGCTCAATTGGCGCGACGACTGCGCGAGAATCGTCCGGACGTCGTGGTCACCTGGATGTATCATGCCAACTTGATCGGCGGATTGGCCGCCAAGCTGGCCGGGCGTATCCCGGTAGTCTGGAACATCCGTCACACTTCGCTCGAACGTGGCCGCAGCAAGCGACTCACGCGCTGGATTGCGCGCACCGGCGGGCTGCTCTCGCGGAGCATACCCGATGCGCTCGTATTCGTGGCCCATGCCGCCCGGGCGCACCACGCGGTACTGGGTTACGATTGCGACAAGTCGCTAGTGATTCCCAACGGCTTCGACTTGGAAGAGTTTCGACCCGATCCGGCCGCGCGCGACTGGCTGCGGCGCGAGTTGCAACTTTCACCGACTGCCGAGGTGGTGGGCCTGCTTGCGCGGTTCCATCCCGACAAGGGCCACCGCATGTTCCTGGCTGCGGCCGGACGGATTCGCCGCTTGCGGCCCGACGTGCACTTTGTGTTGTGCGGCGAAGGCGTTTCGCATGACAATCCACACCTGGCGGCCTGGGCGAGTGGGTACGGCGTTGCCGACGCCCTGCATTTGCTGGGCCGGCGCGACGACGTGGCTCGCGTCGCGGCTGGCTTGGACCTGGCGGTTTGCTCGTCCTTGACCGAGGCATTTCCGCGGGCCGTGGGCGAAGCCATGGCTTGTGGCGTGGCATGCGTCGTGACTGACGTGGGCGACGCGGCGCATCTCGTGGGTTACACCGGTCGAGTCGTGCCTCCGCGCGACTCCGAGGCGCTGTCCCAAGCGGTCGTGGACTTACTGTCCCTTGAGGTTGGCCAGCGCCAGGCGCTGGGCCGGACGGCGCGAGAGCGGATTGCGCAACACTTTACATTGGACCACGTGTTGTCGCGGCACTTGGCGCTGTGGCGGCAGGTCGCCGCCAGGCGGCAAGCGGGCGCGGATCGCCCCGATGACTGTCAATTGCAAGCTGCCTGAAGTTTCGTCGCGGCCCGGTGCGCGGCGACGTTCGTCGTATTCCAGCAAGTTCAAACGTCTCACGTCTCCCGAGGCAATGCCATGATTCGAATCTGTCACCTCCAGGTCTTTCCCCTCCTAAGCGGCGCTCAACGCTCGATGCTGGAGAGCCTCAAACAGCTCGACCGCGCGCGGTACGAGGTCGAGGTTGTCTGCAAGAATCCAGGGCCCTTGACCGAAGAGCTTGATCGCCTGCGAATTCCGGTGCATTTCGCCCCCAGCCTCGATCGTCCGCTGCGTCCCTGGCGCGATTACAAGGCCTATCGCGAGCTGTGCCGGATTTTCGCGGCGGGCCGGTATGACATTGTGCACACACACTCGTCCAAGCCCGGCGTGCTGGGCCGCATCGCCGCCCGGCGCGTCGGCGTGCCCTGTGTGATTCATCACGTCCACGCGTTCGCCTTTCACGAGTTCAGCCCGTGGCCGAAGCGCTGGTTTTACGGTCAGATCGAGCGCCGCGCCGCGCGGTATTGCGATCAAATGCTGTTTGTGAACCGCGAAGAGCGAGACTTCGTCGTCGACGAGGGCTGGCTGCCCGCCGAGAATTGTTTGACGGTTTACAATGGAGCCGATCTCGACGCTGCGCATCCTCGGAATTGCCAGCGATACCGGCAGATTTATCGCTCCCAATGGCGGGCCGCCGACGACGAGATAATCATCCTGTTCCTGGGGCGGCTGGAGTACCCCAAGCAGCCGCTGCTGCTTGCCGAAATCGCGGCCAGTCTCGAGCGGCTTCGCCCGCACGACGCCTGGCGGCTGGTGGTCGCCGGCTCGGGACCCGACGAAGCGCCCCTCGCGCGGGCAATTGAAGCCTTGGGCGTGCAACATCGCGTGAAGTTATTGGGCTGGCAGACCGACCCGCTGGCGGTCTTGCATGCCGCGGATGTGACGCTGTTGACGTCGCTGGCCGAGGGATTGCCGCGCTCGCTGATCGAAGCCCAAGCGGTGGGCCTGCCGATCGTGGCCAGCGCCGCCAAAGGGAACCGCGAAGTCGTCACCGAGGAGTCGGGCTTTCTCTGCCCGCCGAAGGACCCGACCTGGTTTGCGCGGGCCTTGGCTCGCTTGATCGATTTTCCGGAGATGCGCGCGGCCATGGGACGCGCGGCCCGACGCCATGCCGAGCAATGCTTCGACAGCGTGGCCAATAATCGCCAGATCGTCGACGTCTATGAGTCGCTGTTGGCGGCCTGACGTCGCGCGACCATCCATTCGAGCTCTCTTCAGCCGGCTTCGCGCGGGCGTGTCTGCGAGAGCGGCACGACGGACAGGGAATATGGGTACTTGCTCCAGGTCCATTGGTCGAGAGCCTTGCGCAGCACGAACTGGTTGCAGCCAGGCCCGCCACCGCACGTGGTCATGCGTTCCAATACGAATCCGCGCTGTTGGAAAAAATCGAATATCGCCTGCGGCGTTGCCGTCTCGAACGGATAGCCGCCAATCCAGTCGAGGCAATCGTGCCACCAAGACATGCCGCGTGAAAGATTGTAGTGCCGATAGCGCGCAAGTGGATTGCGCAGCAGCAAAAGGTCTTTGACCAGCCCGCGCACCACGTTAAAGGCGATGATCGGCGCGGCCACGAGCCAGTTGAGCGGCCGAGGCCAGCCAACATAGGCCCGCTTCAAGGCCGTATGCAGCGGCGTCCAATATGTCTGGTGGTTATAAATGGCGACAAACAGCCTGCCTCCCCGCGCCAACGGAATCATGGCATTGTCCAACGCCTGCCACATCGCGCCGGTGTGGTGCAGCACTCCCCAGGAGTAGACCAGGTCGAATTTGCCCAACGAGTCCAGATAATCGCGATCGAGAGCCGAACCCTCTTCGATGGTCCAGTCCGGGTCGTTCGGAAAAAACCGCTGCTTCAGTTCGCGCGTGCAGGCGACCGAGTTGGGATCGTAGTCGAACGAGTGAACGCGAGCCCCCAATCGACGCGCCGCCAGGCTGAACAGTCCGCTTCCCGATCCCATGTCGAGAAACGAAGTGGACTTCAAATCGGCGACGCCCAACATCGACTGGAGCGACCGTTCTGCCTCGGCAATCCGCTGAGGGTTGAGCGCGCCCAGGAAGCGTTGCCAGTTCTTGCCAAACTCGAATCGCCGGCCGCTGGCAACTTCTTGGGAATGATTCGACATCGACGCGCTCGCCTGGCTATTCATCGCGGCGGCAGGATACAACCTCGCCTCGGCTGCGACTCGCTTGCAAGTTGCTTTTAGCATCAGCCCGCAATGCGGACAACCCACGTCGACGGCGCCCGGCCGACGATTTCCGCTCCATTTATGGCCCGCGGTCAACCGAAATTAGTCATGGAACTGGGTCAGAATTCGAGCCGCCAGGGAGGGCGCCGTTGCTCATCGCCAGCCGTTTCAAGCAGCTGTATCTTTCCTATTTTTCCAAGCCGCTCAGCGATCGAGTCATCTATCGAACGATCGCTCGACGTAAAGTGCGGCGAATAGTGGAGATCGGCATCGGCACCGGCCAGCGCACCCGGCGGATGATTGATCTGGCCAGCCGCCTGGGCCAGGGCGAGACGATTCGCTATGCCGCGATTGATTTGTTCGAGTCGCGCTCGCCCGACGCTTCGCGAGGCCTGTCGCTGAAAGATGCGCACCGGCTTTTGCAATCAACCGCGGCCAAGGTTCAGTTGATTCCCGGCGATCCGGCTTCGGCCCTGGCGCGCTGGGCAAATTCTTTGCAAAACGTCGACCTGGTCGTGATTGCCGCCGACTACGACGAAAAGGCGCTCGCCGGCGCGTGGTTTTATCTGCCGCGGATGCTGCACGCGGGCTCGACCGTTTATCTCGAATCGCGGGCGGCCGACTCCGCGGGCATGGCGCTGCGCGTTGCGGGGCGCAGCGAGATCGACCAACACGCCGCCGCGAGCCGCCGCCGCGCGGCTTAACGTGCGGGTCGACGAGCAGCGCCGGGCTCTTTTGGCGCCCCCGGGGAACCTGCTGCCCCTGCGAGGTGTCTAGCTCGTGGCCCAGTGGCAGTCCACCGCGTCGTATCTGGAGGTTTGACCGGGCCGGGCGGCGCCTCGAGCAACTGTTCCTCTCCCTTGCGCCTCGCCCAGTGGATATGATAAAGGTGCGTGCTACGAGTACCTGCCTGTTGGAACCTGCCGCGAGCTGACCCGGTGCCAACGTCCCTTGATCCATCGTCGTCGGCCGACACTCTCGACGTCTCGCCCGTCGACGCCTCGGACGCATCCGGCACGCGGTGTCACCGGGCTGGCTTCATCGAAGGCAGGCGCCCCCACATGGCCAGCGAGACGGCCGAAATCCTGCGCGGGAGGCTCCGCGCGGCGGCTGGCCTTTTGGGCCTCGCCTTTGGGCTGTTTTTCGTCTATCGATTGATCACCGGCGACGGGCCCGGACGGTCGGACAATCTTACTTTCTACTTTCACTTCGCGGTCGTCGTGGTTCTGGTTTCGTCGTTCGGATTGCTTTGCCGGACCTGTGCGATACCGCTGCGCGTGCTGCGGGCTTACGAACTGGCGATCTTTGCGCCGCCGGTCGTTTATTTCTTGCTCTACGACTACAAGCTACTTACGGCGTTCGCGGAGCGAGGCTACGCTCCCAACCCGCTCTCGTTTTGGATCGGCACCGTCTTTATCTATGCCATGTTCATCCCCAATTCGTGGCGGCGTGCGGCGGTGGTCATTGGCGCGATCTGTGCCGCGCCGGCGCTCTTGTTGGTTTACCTGTGGATGACCAATCCCGCCTTTGCGAGAGTCGCGGGCGCTGGCGCCGGCTTTGCCGTCGAGATGACGATCATGCTGGGCATTACGTTCCTGGCGGCAACCTACGGTACGCACGTCATCAACACGTTGCGCCACGAAGCCTTTGAGGCCCGGCAACTGGGCCAGTATCACCTGTGCGGGCTGATCGGTTCCGGCGGGATGGGAGACGTTTATTTGGCCGAGCATCGAATGATGAAGCGGCCCTGCGCCATCAAGCTGATCCGCCCCGGCAAGGCTGCTGATCCGCAGGCCCTGGCGCGCTTCGAGCGCGAGGTGCGGGCCACGGCCAAATTATCGCATTGGAACACGATCGAGATATTCGATTATGGCCGCACCGATGACGGCGCGTTTTACTATGTGATGGAATATTTGCCCGGCTTGAGCCTGGGCGACCTTGTCGAAAAGCACGGCCCGCTGCCAGCGGCCCGCGCCATTCACCTGCTGACGCAAACCTGCGACGCTCTGAGCGAGGCTCACGGACGCGGACTGATTCATCGCGACATCAAGCCGGGAAATATTTTCTCGGCGCAGCGCGGCGGCTACCATGACGTGGCCAAGCTGTTGGATTTCGGTTTAGCCAAGCCGATCGGCGGTCCCACCGCGGCGGTGCAGCTGACCCAAGAGGGCTCGATCACCGGTTCGCCCCTGTTCATGTCGCCCGAGCAAGCCTTGGGCGACAGCGAGCCGGACGCCCGCAGCGACATCTACTCGTTGGGCGCCGTGGCCTACTACTTGCTGACCGGCAGTCCGCCGTTTGACGGAGACAGGCCGATCAAGATCATCTTGGCACACGCGCACGAGGCGGTCGTGCCGCCGTCGCGCTTGCGAGGAGAAATCCCGTCCGACCTCGAAAAGGTCGTGCTGCGGTGCCTTGCCAAGGCCCCGGCCGATCGCTACCAAAGCGCCATGGAGTTGCGTCAGGCGCTTAGCGAGTGCGTGGCCGCCGGCGGTTGGGCGCCCGAGGACGCCACGGCGTGGTGGCAGGCCAACGGCGCCGGCGACACGCGCGTCGAGTCGATGGCCGGCACGGCGATCTAGCGC
>JBGQHN010000072.1:0-15483 GCA_041497975.1 Planctomycetia bacterium
ACGCGAAACAATCCGTAGATGCCCATCTTGATGATCACGCCCGACATGATGGCCGACACGTGGCTGGGCGCAATGGCATGCGAACCCGGCAACCAGACATGGAGCGGCATGATCCCGGCCTTGATGCCAAATCCGACCAACCCCAGCGCGAAGACGGCAGTCGCGATTGCCGGGCTGATATCATTGTTTGTCAGCGGCACAAGCTCGTACGAACCGCTTGCGGTCCGTAGCAAGGCGAACAGCGCAAACAGGCACAAAGTGGCCGTGTGCGTGGCCACCAGGTAGATCCAGCCGGCCTCGCGAACTTCCTTTTTTTCGTCCTCGGTGATGACCAGGAAGAAGGCCGAGAGTGCCATGATTTCCCACCCAAACAGAAACAAAACGCCGTTGCGCGCAATGACCACCAGGGCCATGCCTGCAGTCAGCAGTCCATAGAACAGTCGCAACTGGCGGCCGTTTTGCTGATGTTGCCTCTGGTTCCAATAGCCGATGCCATACACGCTGCCCAGCATCGAGATCAAGAAGATCGGCAACAGGAAGATGGCTGAAAGGCCGTCCACCGCCACGCTGAATTCAGCGCCCGGCAAGCTCCACGGCCAGTGGATGGGTTGAGTGTCGTTGAGCGCCCAGAACAGAGCCGCGCCGGCGATGCCCAGCCCGCCGCTGGCAATGGACAAAAGCAGCGCCACCCATTGACCGAGCGGCGAGTCGCGCTTTAGCAAAAGTCCGGGCGTACCGCTGAGCGCGGCCAAAGCAATTGCCAGAACTTCCAGCCGCTCGCTCATCAGGCACTCCACCTGGACGCACAGGGTCCCTCAACCGTGATCGCAATATAGACCAAGTCGACGTTGGGAATAAGCGGACTTTGAACAGGACGGCGGGAAAACGCCAGGTGCTCTAGCGGCAGCGCCGCCCGGACAATCGTCACAGCCGAACCGCCGAGTGACCTATATTTTCGATGCCCTAAAGCGAACCCTATACGCGCCCCACCAACTTAGCGAGCTCAGTCATGACCGTCGGCATTTCGAGCGGCGCAAGCGCGCCGGTGTCGGTTGAATATTCGCCAAATTCGAGCCGGCTGATCGTGGCCAACGAGATCCGGTTTTCGGAAATCATCTCGGCATTGTCCTTGTCTCTGGACATCACGCAAGGGCACCCGCCAGGACACTGCATGCGCAACGCGCTTGTTGGCATGCGGCTGGCCGAGGAGTTGCGACTGTCGATTGCCGATCGCTCGGCCTTGTTTTACGCTTTGCTGCTCAAGGATCTTGGCTGTTCGAGCAACGCGGCCAAGATAGCGTATCTGTTTGGCGCCGATGATCAGTCACTCAAGCGATCCATCAGGATGATCGATTGGACGCGGCCAGGAAAATGCTTGTTGCACGGTTGGAAGCATTGTGCTCCGGGTGGATCGGTGCTCGAGAAGCTGTTAAAGATGGCGGCCATGGCGCGCTCGGGGGCCAAGGGCGCCAAAAAGATCGCCGAGATTCGTTGCGATCGCGGCGCGCAAATCGCCCGCATGTTGCACCTGCCAGAGACGACCGCCACGGCCATTCTGGACCTCGACGAGCATTGGAACGGCAAAGGAAACCCGCGGGGGTTACAAGGTGAATCGATCTCGCTGCTAGGGCGCATTTGTTGCCTTGCGCAGACCGTGGAAGTCTTTTTCAGCGCCTACGGCCTGGAGTCGGCCATGGAGGTAGCCCAACAGCGTCGCGGTCGGTGGTTCGATCCGCAATTGGTCGACGCGCTTGTGACCTTGAAGCGCGACGCCGACTTCTGGAATCGGCTGCACAGCGACGACTTGCTGGGCGAACTGAGCCAATGGGAGCCGGAAGACGCGGTGTTGCTGGCTGACGAAGACTGCCTCGATCGCGTCGCCGAAGCATTCGCAATGGTCGTGGACGCCAAGTCCCCCTGGACCTATCAGCATTCGACGCGCGTGGCCCAGATAGTCGTCGGCGTGGCCCAGCAATTTGGCTGCTCGCTGGCACTCGAGCGCGACTTGCGCCGCGCCGCCTTGTTGCACGACATCGGCAAGCTGGGCGTCTCGAACTTGATCCTCGACAAGGCCGGCAAACCCACCGAGTGGGAATTCGAGCAAATTCGCAAGCATCCCGAGTACTCCCTGCAGATCTTGCGGCAAGTAGACGCCTTTAGCGCGCTGGCCGAGGTGGCCGGCGCGCATCACGAGCGCCTGGACGGCCACGGCTATCATCGTGGGCTCCAAGGCCCACAGCTACCATGGGCGACCCGCGTGTTGACCGTCGCAGATATTTGCGAAGCGATGTCCGCCAAGCGGCCCTACCGCGACGCCATTCCCTGGTGCAAAATAAGGCAAATCATGTCGCTGGATGCTCCAGCGGGCGTCGACCCGGAATGCCTGCATGCGCTCGAGCGGTGGCAGGAAAAACATCAACTGGAGTCGCGCGTCGAAGCCCAGTTGCGAGAAGTGGATCGCCTGCTGTCAGAATGGTAGCAGGCTGCCTCGGCGAACGCTTTCGATTCGCTGGCGGTCCGGCAATCTGTGCCGGTCGCGGTCGGTTTGTCGAAAGAATCGATGGCGCGTCGCAGCCGACAAAAGTTGCCACGTCCCCCGCGTGCAGACCGATCGGAATCAATAGCCACGTCCTCGCGATTAGCGCGCTAGCGGTGTGCTCGCGACGAGACACGCTGCCGAAGCGCCGAACTCTCGGGCGGGGTCGGCCGTCATGGGAGTTATGGATGACTCCCGAATTCCTGGCTGTGCCATGGAGGGCAGGTGCGAATTCTCTTCGGGCGGCATTTGGCTGCGCTTGGCCCAATCACGACGCTGCTCTTGGCAGCATCGGCCGTGGCACAGAATCTGTTGCCGTCAAGCAGCAACGCCACGCAACCGACGGGGTTGTATGCGTCCTCGCAGTTCGACCCCGCCGCGGCGAGCCAGCCAAGCAATCCGCCTCCACAGAACTCCGGGAATTGGTGGGCCGGCAATGCCTACGATCCGGGCGGCGGACCGGACTATTTAGACGCAGTGTGCGATGGCTCTCCAACGCACGGCGTCGCGATCTTTGTCGGGTACGACACCTGGCGGTCGATCTCCGACGGCAATTGGCAGAACAACGGCATCCACACCGGTTTGAATTATGGGACGCGGCTGGGTCGATTCAGCGACCTGACTGGCATCGGCTTTCAAATTGGCGGCAGCGTCGGCGCTTATAATTGGTCGGGCACCGACTATCGTCTTTCGCACCAGGACGAGGCACAGCCGCAAGGCTTTATCACGTACGGCTTGTTTCGGCGAGCCAACGAGAATTCGAATTGGAACGCCGCGGTCGTCCAGGACTGGATGCTCAACAGCAATTACGGCCTGTTTGCCGCGAACCCAACGCTCAGCCAGTGGCGAGGCCAGGTCGGCTACGCGACCAACGCCTTCAACGAGTTCGGTCTGTGGGGCGCCTGGCGCGCGATGGGGGACACTCGCGACGTGCCGGGCTTTGGGCCCGTTTCGTGGAGGAGCGTCAACCAGATCAGCGCCTTCTGGCACTACAAATGGGGCCCGGGCGGGGCGGACACCTCGATTTGGGTCGGCATTCCCGAGCACCACCGATTGACTGGCGACGGCAGTCTTGGCGATTATCTAGTGGGCCTGTTGGCCAACGTTCCGTTGAGCGACCGCTTCTTGTTATATGCCCTGATCACGTACATGCATCCCTCCGCAGCGCCGGGACCCGCCGGCGCCAACGAAGACGCTTGGAATTTTTCCACGGGAATATCGTTCTACCCGGCGCGCAATGCACGCACCAATACCGTTGCCGGCCAGTGTTGGATGCCATTTTTGCCGGTGGCCAACAACGGATACTTTGTGGTCGACGCGAGCCAGACGTATTTATCTTATTCTGGAACGAAATGACCCGGCACTGGATCCTGTTTTCGGTGTGCTGGGCGGCTGTCGCAGCCTTCGGCCACGCGGCTGAGCCGCCGCGCGAAACCTGCGCGCTTTCGATCGAGCTGGTCGATGGTCGCACTGGTCAGCCGATGAGCGGTATCGTGCGAGCGCGTGACGCAAACGGCAAGGCGATCGGGTTGCCCCCATTGGTCGCTCGCGGCCAGGGCATCGAGACCGAACTGCCGATTCACGATTGGTGGGTCCTGCCTAAGCCGGCGATCGTAAAGGTGCCGGCGGCGGTGCTCGAGTTTAGCGCGCTTGCGGGACTGGAGACCGACCTGACCGTCAAGCGAGTCGACCTGACCGGAAAAACGCAAGCCGCGCTGCGGATCCCGCTGGCGAGGTTCTATCAGTCTCGATCGAGCGGCTACGTGGCCGGCAATACGCACTTGCACTTGATGAAACTCAGCAAGCGCGAGGCCGACCGGTACTTGCGCGAAGTGCCGCTGGCCGACGGATTGGACATCGTGTTCCTCTCGTATTTGGAGCGCGCGGTGGCCGACCTGGATTACACCAGCAACAAATACACGCCGGCCGACCTGGCACGCTTGTCGCACGACCACCTGCGATTCGGACACGGCGAGGAACACCGGCACAACTTCGGTTCCCACGGCGAAGGCTATGGGCACATCTTGCTCCTGGACATCCCTTACATCATTCAGCCGGTGAGCATCGGCCCGGGCATTATGAAGAAGGGCGCCGACTCTCCGCCGCTGCAAGCCGGTATCGACAAGGCCCGCCAGGCCGGCGGTAAGGTCATCTGGGCGCACAATCTGTATGGATTCGAAGACATTCCCAATTGGGTTACCGGCCGGGTCCACGCCAACAACATCTTCGACGGCAGCGCGAAAGGCAGCTACAAAGACACCTATTATCGTTACCTCAACATCGGCCTGAGGGTGCCGTTTTCCACCGGCACCGACTGGTTCATTTACGATTTCTCGCGCGTCTACGTGATGACCGATCGGCCGATTACTCCCACCGAGTGGCTGGAGCGGCTGGCCGCCGGAGGGTCGTACATCACCAATGGTCCGCTTTTGGAGTTCACCGCCCAGGGGCGTCCCTTGGGCAGCGTGCTCGATCTGCCCAAGCCGGCCGAAGTGGCCGTTCGCGGACGAGCGATCGGGCGCACCGACTTCAAACGCGTCGAGCTGGTGCGCAACGGAACCGTCGTGAGCACTTCGGCGAGCCGATCCGAGGGCGGCCATTTTGTGGCGGCGCTTGACCTGCGGCTGCCGATCGACGCGCCGGCCTGGCTGGCGCTGCGCACACCGCCTCCGCCGGTCGAGGGTGATCCCGAATTGCAAGAGGCCGTCGCCGCCAATGAATTCGGCGGGCGTTTGTTTGCCCACACGAGCCCAATCTACGTGCAGATGGCCGGGCGGGGCGTCTTCGACACCGATATTGCCCAGGGGCTGGTCCAACAGATGAAGTCGGACACGAAGAAGATCGAAGCCCAGGCCGTCTTCGATGACGAGGCCCAACGGCGGCAAGTCTTGCGCGTGTACGAAGAAGCCATCGGCGTGCTGGAAAAGCGCCTGGCGCACTGACACCCGCCGCGTGCGCGAGCGCGCCGCGCAGGCGTTTGCCGGCGACGGACACTCGGCGGGTTGAACACTCGCGCGTCAGGCTCGTGACTTCAGCAAGTCGCGAATTTCGGTGAGCAGTTTTTCTTGGGCCGGCGGTTCGGCCGGCTTCGGTACGTCCTTGCGGTACAGCGTGTTGACGGCTTTCACCATCAGGAACACGCAAAAGGCGATGATCAAAAAGTCAAACACGGTTTGCAGGAAGTTGCCGTAGTTGATCGTCACCGGCTTATCGCCGCCGCCGATTGTCGCGATCAACTCGGTGAAGTTCACTCCGCCGACAAGGTAGCCCACCGGTGGCATAATCACATCGGCCACCAATGACGAGACGATCTTGCCGAACGCCGCGCCGATGATGACGCCCACGGCCAGATCGATGACGTTGCCGCGCTTGACGAAGGCCACGAACTCATTGGCAATGCCCATGCGGTTTTCTCCTGATTGCCGACGTCGCCGCGTCCGCCCGCGGTGGGGGACCGGAAAATCGGCCGGCTGAAGTGCGCTATTCTGGTTGGACACGGTCGTTGGTCGCCAGGTCACAAACCCGATCCGACAAAAAGCGAATCTGGCCCGCGAGCGCTGGCCCGCACCCTGCCCTGCATCGGCCTGGCAGCCACGCGAAGTGCCCATCCGGCCACCGAACGGGCGAATGAATTGCCGCCAAATCCCGCCTAACCCGAAATTCAATCCGACATCTGCATCACGGACGAACTGCCGGACGATGAGTAAGGCGAACCGCAGTTTTGCCCTGCACGAACTCGCATTTTCCCGGGTCACGTCCAATGCATAAGACGATGTTGATTGGAACCGTTCTTTCGGTTGCCGTGTTGGCCACCTTGGGCCCGCGAGCCGAGGCGGGCTTTCATCATTGGGCCGCCAAATATGGCTACGCGCCGTATCCATGCTTTGTGATCCCGGGAGGCGCGGGCACGCGCGACGTCACGACCGGATACACGATTGGATTCTGCCCTCCGCCGGTTCACCGGTGCTGCATCGCGGCCCACCTGGCCATGAAACACGCCCGGCGTGCGGCTGCTCCCGGGGCCGGCTGTGCAGCGGGCTATTGCGGCGCAGGCGCTTGCGGTGACGGATATTCTTGCGGTGGCGGATACTCTTGTGGCGATGGCGGCTGCTGCGGCGATTACGTGGATGGCCAGACCACCGGTGGCATTACGATCGAAGAAGTCCTTTACGATGGTCCCGCCGCCTCGGCGCCCGGCGAGGAAGTCGAATCAGTCCCAACCAACGAGGTCGGCGTCACGCGCGGCGCGCCTTACCGTTTTGTCAGCAAGTCCACTCCCAGCGGCGGCGCCGAGTTCGACCGGGGATTGAACGCGTTCCGCTCGCGGTCCCTGACCGACGCGCTACAAAGCTTCGAGGCAGCGGCGGCCAAGGAGCCCGACAATGCGATGTACCACTACTACCGAGCCTTGACGCTGTTTGAAATAAGCGGAGCCGACGCCGCCCGCGATGCCTTACGTCAGGCCGTCGAGCTGGAACGGCGCGAACCGATTGCCAACTGGGGCAAGCGCATGGAACGCGTGCAAGGTCGCTCACGCTTGTGGATCGAAAAGTCGCGCCGCGAAGCTGGCTTGGTGCGCTAGAGCAGTCCTGCGGCCGAAATAAGCGATCGGGCCGGGGAGGCTGGTAGGTGCCTGCTCCCGGCCCGAATCACTTTACTGCCTGATCAAAATCGGCTTAGCAGCCACGGAAGCGACGGCCGTATCCGCAGGGTGGCGGCCCACATTCGCCCTCGGGGACCATGACCGTCTTGGGAACCATTTTGACGGTTTGCACCTGCACCTGCTTTTCGACCTGGTACGGCACGCAGACGGTGTAGCTGACCGTCTTTTCGGTCGGCACGCACTCGAGGCACTTCATTTCAAACGTTTTGGATTGCTTTTCCGCCACGCATTCGGTGTAGGGCACCTCGCGCGTCTGCTGTTCCATGACGACGTGGCACCGCTGGACCGTGCGCGCCTTCGTTTCGGGCTTCATCACTACCACGTTGTAGGAGTAGGGCTGGTCTTCGCTGACGATTTCGCACGCCGTGTAACTGACCTCTTTTTCAACCGGCTTCGAGACCCACACTCGGCAGCCGCCACAGCCGTTGCAGTTGCCGCAACCGCCGGCCGCATTTTCCCAGCGGCCTTCATCAACCATTACTTTGCAGGTCTTGGGAACAGCCACTTGCTTGCATACTTTGCGCACTCCGTTGTGGGTCTCGGTGTGAGGGACGCAGACCGTGTATTGCTCGGTCTCTTCCTTCATCACCGGTTTGCAAACTTGCAGGCTGACCGTCTTCATCGTTGTCTTGGGCACCAGAACGGTAAACTCGCGGGTCACGGTCTTGGTTTTTGGAACCGGCTGCATGACCGTTACTGTGCGTTGACGTGTCTCGTTGCGATACTCGGTGCACTCCACGGTCCGATTTTCGGTGACGCATTGGGGAACCATGATCGTGCGCTCGACCATCTTGGGAGCGGCGCACGCCGCCGGCGCGTTCGCACGTGGTGCATCGCCCGCAGTAACCACGGCGCACGTCGTGGCGGTCAGACCCGCCGCTAGGCCTGCGACGACCATCCTCATTGAAGCAAGCATCGTTGAACCCCTCCTAGATACGGACAATTACCATGGCGAAGGTAAAATGCGCCAAGTATTCTGATTAAATTGACTTTTTCAGTTACGTTGAGGGCGGTAAGTATATCCCCGCTGGCAATGCTGTCAATCACCAGTGCTGGCACTTAATGAAGGGCGCGCTTTCAAGCGCGAGACTGCACGGCGCCGCATCGTCAGCCACGGCAGTCGAGGAGGGCGAAAACAATCTCGGCCCCGTGCCCTGACGCCCTGCTCATAACGAAAAAAAGCGGAGACTGGCCGGGCGGGAAATGGAAAAGGCACGTCCGCTTTGGCCGCCGAAGCCCAGCCAAACGGGAACGTGCCTTTGCGTGGTCGCGGCCGATTCAAATGCCGCCAACCGATTGAGTCACAGCGAGCGTGTTATGCTTAACGGCCGGCTTCGAATTTTCGGGGATCCGTCTTTTGCAACTCATAGGCCGGAATTCGTGACAAACGTCGCGGCACATAATAGGTGCGCGACGGAGCGTTTTCCGGCTGGTACGAATAGCGGCGGACGCCTTGCGAGCCGCCCTGGGCCGTCGCGTCGGGCCGATTCGCTTTCGCGTTATCCTGAACCGCCGTCGCCCCGTCATCGGCGCGCGCGGGCTCGTACGAGAACCTGCGCTCGCCGGCTTGCGCCTGTGCGACCGGCGTCCCGTATTGATACACGGCGCGAGATCGCGTCCGCGACTGGGACGCGTCGCCGTAATCACCACGAATTTTGGCGCCAGCGTCGCGCACATCTGCCACGGCAACCGCGCAGGCCAACGCCGATACAGCGCCTACCACCAACATCGTTAGAGCTCTTTGTAATGACATCGTCTTTCCCCCGCCATTGAAAAGAAGGAACTGATGCGCGTCGACAACAATGCCGACACTTCGCCTGGGCCTCGAACCCCCGGGGAGAGCGATCGATGCGTATTGATTTCGAACCCCAACAGCCGCTCGCGGAATCGACAGCGCGTTCGGGAGGAGCAGCAGGGACAAACGCATTTAAATCGCGGCCAAAAATGGCGCCGACAACGGATCGCGTCTCACTAGGACTCTCGTCGTAATCCTAGGTAGACATGCCTGAAAATGTCAAAGTCGGCGCAGATTACAGATTCGTAAGCCAAATGCGCACTCTGTAACCAGAATTCGCTGTCACAACTGTGACGGGGCAACGCTGCCGAGGGGGAACGCGGGCCGTGCCAGAAAGCATGGTCCTGATGATGCGCGAAGGACGGAACGTCCTGCAGACGTCAAGAGCCCTGGCCTGAAAGTGCCGCCGCTTCGCCAACGCCAAGATGTCGGCGCCACGCCTGGTCTAGCTGAGCCACGTTGGCGATGCCATAGCATTCGCGAAGCGCCACGTCATATCCATGCTCGCCGGCCCGCTCGAGAAAAAGGATGAACTGATTGCAGCCGCCCCGGTCAATCAGGAATTTGGCAACCGAAGCGCTTTGCCCGTAAAACGCGCCCCAGCGATCAATCGGCGGGTAATCCGTCATCGTCAACAGGGCCGCGAGGCGATACGTGGTTCGACGCGAGACAGCCGCACCAAGATCCCGCAAGTGGCCGTCTCGCTTGCTCGCGGAATCGGCCAGAATCGCGGCGCCCTCGTCGGCCCAGTGCGGCAATTCGCCGGCGAGCCGCTCCTGCAGGACAACGTGCGTTAGCTCGTGCGGCAAAGCGGCGTTCAAGTATTGGCCGCCGCCGAGCAAGTCGATTCGCCGTCGGGTGACGCGTCCTCGCGCGCAGGTCACCAGCGACGAGCCAAGAATCCGATCGCTGCCGCGTCCAACCTCCGCGACAAAACTTTGGCGGCTGGAGTGCAGGACGATCTGGCACTTCGGGCTCCAAACAGCCGTCGACTCCTCGCCAAACCATTGCTTCCGCAGATCGGTGCGCAGTTTTTCCGCATGTCGCGCCAAACCGCGGGCGCGCACTTCCGATTCGTCACAACAGACTTGGAAGTTAACCGTTTGAACGACAAACCACCGGCCCGCCCTTGAGCACGAATCTGACTGGGCAACGTGCGGACACGTGCATGCCGCCTCGGAATCACAGGCAGCCAACAGCGACCGCGGATCGCAACACGTGGCAATAACAGCAATTGCCAGTCCCGCCAGACGTTTTGAATGCTCGCGCATCGCTCGCCAAATCCGTTGCCTGCCGTAAGGACGCCATGCATGGTCAAAGGCAAGCGACGTGCCGTCCGTGGGCCGTCATGGAGGCGCTGGCCACGATTCGATGCTAAACACTGCTTTGATAGCCATTTACGTAGCACAACGCCGTTTTCGATGAGGAGCAAGCCGCCTTCGCGCAGCGCGGGTCAATGCCCCTCGCTTAAGCATCACCTGCCGATGTTGTTGGCATTGTTGGTCCGGCGAGTTGTCGTCGGCCAACATCGGTTGAACGCCATCGGCGCCGCTTTCATAATGGGGACGCCGAGGCCCATCTCACGTGAAGTTCGTGCGAATTACTTTACTGTCCCTGTTCCTTGCGCTCATCCAGGCGCAACTGTCGTCGTCGCAGGACCTGGCGCGGCTCAAGTACAACAACCCTGGGCTGGTGGTCGACCTGGGCGTCGGGCTGTGGGCCTGGCCCGTGCCGTGCGATGCCGATGGAGACGGCGACTTCGATCTGGTCGTCTCCTGTCCGGACAAGCCTTCGAACGGCATCTGGTTATTTGAAAACGCGTCGGGCGACACGGGCACGACGAAGTTTCCAGTCTTCAAAGCGCCGCGTCGGCTCAGCCATGCCGTGCACTACGTGATGCCCAGCTATGTGGGCGACCGCTTGCGCGTGTTGACTCCCGGCCACGAGCATCCTGACTTCGCCGTCAGCGGTCTGGCCAAAAGCATAAAGCTCAAAGCGCCCGCGACGATTCACACGCCGCAAGGTCAAGCCCCGGGTGGACGAGCGAACAAGATCCGCCACAACCAGTGGCGCTATGTCGACTATGACGGCGACGGGCCGCTCGACCTGATCGTGGGCATCGAGGATTGGAGCGACTATGGTTGGGACGACGCCTGGGACTCCAACGGCCGTTGGAAGAACGGGCGGCTGCACGGACTGGTCTATTGGCTGCGCAATTCGGCCACCAGCGACCAGCCCCACTACGAAACGCCCCGGCGCGTCGAAGCGGGCGGGCAAGACGTGGACACTTTTGGTTGTCCGACGCCGAATTTCGCCGATTTTGACGCGGACGGGGACTTGGACTTGCTGTGCGGTGAGTTTTTGGACGGCTTTACCTATTTTGAAAACCGCGGAACCCGCACGAGCCCGCGTTATGCCGCGGGCCGTCGACTGCAGACTCCCGCCGGCGAAATGCTGGTAATGGGCCTGCAGATGATCGTGCCGATCGCTTTCGATTGGGACCGCGACGGCGACCTGGACCTGGTCGTGGGCGACGAGGACGGACGCGTCGCGCTGGTGGAAAATACGGGGCTGGGTGACGATCGCGCGCCGCGCTTTTTGCCGCCACGATATTTCCAGCAACAGGCCGATGACGTGAAGTGCGGCGCGCTGGCCACGCCGGTGGGCTTCGATTGGGACAGTGATGGCGACACCGACATCATCGCCGGCAACACCGCGGGCTATATCGAGTATTTCGAGAACACCAGCGGTCCGGGCGTGGCCTTTCCCAGTTGGGCCGCTCCCAAGCGCCTGGAGGCCGGCGGCGAAGTCTTTCGAGTCATGGCCGGCGAAAACGGCAGCGTTCAGGGTCCGGCCGAAGCCAAATGGGGCTATACCACGCTGTCGGTTGCCGACTGGGACGGCGATGGACTGCACGACATCGTGTTCAATTCGATTTGGGGGCGCGTCGAGTGGCTGCGGAACGTCGGCACTCGCGGCCAGCCACGATTGGCGGCAAGCCAAAAGATTGACGTCCAGTGGCCGCACTCGCCTCCCAAGCCGGCATGGACCTGGTGGACCCCGCTGGGCACGGAGTTGGTCACCCAATGGCGAACCACGCCGCTCGTATTTGACTTCACGGGCGACAGCCTCGTGGATCTGGCAGTGCTCGACACGGAGGGTTACCTGGTGTTGTTTGAACGGGCCAAGCGGAACGGAGAGCCGGTTCTGTTGGCTCCGCGTCGAGCGTTCGTGGACGAGGACGGTCAACCGCTGCGGCTCAACGATCGCGCCGCCGGCGCCAGCGGCCGCCGCAAGTTGTGTGTCGCCGACTGGAACGGTGACGGCCGCTTTGATCTGCTGGTGAATTCGGCCAACGCCGACCTGCTGCTGCAAGTCGACGCGCGGGAGGGCAAATGGATCTTCCGCCGCGCGGGCCCGATCGCCAAGCAGAACATCGAAGGCCACGACGTGAGCCCGACCGTCGTGGACTTCGACGGCGACGGCGTCAGCGACTTTCTGGGCGGGGCCGAGGACGGCCGCTTTTATTTTCTCGCCAATCCGCGGTCCAAGACCCCGTGAACGGCTGAGCGTGCACGGCGGCCGACCGCCGAATGGAGGCACGACGTTCAGACGTGGTCGATTTCGCAGAAGCGGCTGGTGCCGGCGATCATCTCGTCATCGAGCCGGCCTTGCCATGCCAGCGGCTTGACCATCGTGATCTCGGTGCGCCGGGGAGCGAGCTCGAAGAATTTCTTCGCGGCGCCGCTGTCCGGCAGCCAGCCACCGACGCGTGCAGCGCCGCCAGCGGCCGCCAACGACAAGAGCGCCGCGTAGAGCTGCTCGGCCCGCTCCGGCGATTGATCCGCGAGCGCGAAGTCAGTGATCCGCCAGACATCGTCCTTGCGTCCGATGCGGGCGTAGCCGGCCCAAACGCTCGCGGAATCGTGAAGCGCGTAAAACGCATCGTCGGGGAATTTCTTCAGCATCGCGGCCCAATATTCCGCATCGCGTGCGATCGAAAGCGGCACGGCGCCGTGATACTCGGCATAGAATTCCATTAGCCGGGGCATGTGCTCTTGCGGCGAAATGGGAACCAGGCGATGGTTTGCCGCGGGCGGCCGGGGCGCCTGGCGAGGATCGCGCCAACCCGCCAGCGACGGGCAGAGCACGTAGCCGCGTCGCGCGTAGTAGCGCGGATCGATATCCGAGTAGAGCACGCTCATGGCGACCTCGCGCTGGCGGGCGTGCTCTTCGACCCATTGCAAGAGCCGCCCGGCGAAGCCACGGCCGCGAAATTCGCCCAGCGTGTAGACCGAGCCGATCGCGATGCCCGGCCGCTGTTGGCCCGCGATGCGAAACACCAGCGGATAGCAACCCAGCGACACGACGACCCGGCCGTTCAGACAGCCAACGAACCAGCCAGCCCGACTGTGCGAAGGCGAGTTGAGGCGGTAGCGGATGTGCTCTTCGAGCGGCAGGCCTTTGCTCCAGATGTCGAAGACGTTGGCGTGCGCGGCGGCGACCTCGTCGCTCGACGCGGCATGGATGTCCAGGGCACTACTCATGAGATGGCTTTCGAGAATGTTCGAGCGAGCTTGCCGTTAGCGGGCTGCGCCGGCGGCCAACCTGGCCCGTTCGGCGACGAGCAGCCGGATCCAAACGCCGACGTAGGCTCCGTGATCGTGATACGTGCGGCCGCTGACCAGGTTGCCGTCGACCACGCATGGCTCGTCCACGAAGATGCCGCCGCAGACTTCCAGGTCGAACTTGCATTTGGGCACGGTGGCCATGCGACGGCCCCGTACGCAGCCCGCCCGAGCCGGAATCTCGACGCCGTGGCAAACGCTGGCGATCGGCTTATTGGTTTCGAAAAAATGCCGCGTGATTCGCAGCAGGTCTTCGTTGTCGCGAATGTATTCGGGGGCCCGCCCGCCGCTGAAGAAAATTCCCAGGTAGTCGCGCGGGTCGACCTGGTCAAAGGCGACGTCGGCCTGGATCGAATAGCCTTCCCACTCCTTGGTAATCGTCCAGCCCGGCTTGACCTCGTGCAGCACCATTTGATAGCGGCGCAATTCCGACGCGGCGACGACGGGGACGAAGCCGTCCTCTTGCAGCCGGTAGTACGGATACAGCGTGTCGACCGTCTCCGAGGCGTCGCCGACGACGATCAGCACCTTGTTCGTTTCGCTTGTCATGCGTGTCCGACGGTGTGGCGGTCATGCGATGCGAGCCGCGCAAAACCTAGCGTGCTCAAGCGCCAATGTAGCCCAGGGCGGCTGGGGATTCCACAGGTCAAACGAGCCATCTGCCGGTTGTCAGAAGCGCGGGCTCGAAGCAGAATGTCCATCGGGCCGTGCAAGGTCAGGTCGCGTGGCCGTGGCAGCAGTCATAGTGCCCGGAGCGAGAAGCGCAATGAGCGGAAGATTCCCATTGGCGTGTGCGGCACTCGCAGTCCTGGTCATTGCTTCCTGGTCGTCCGCCGCCGAAACGGCGCGGCGTCCCAACATCCTCTTGATCCTGGCCGACGACCAGCGCTGGGACACGATCCGCGCGCTAGGAAACCCGGAAATCCATACGCCCCATCTCGATCGGCTTGTCGAGCGCGGCTTTCATTTCACGAACGCCTATTGCATGGGATCGATGATTGGCGCCGTGTGTCTGCCCAGTCGGACGATGCTGATCACCGGGCGCTCGCTGTGGCGGATTCCGGCGAATCCCCGCGCAAAGACGCCGCCCGAGGGCGTGCCGCTGTTGCCGACGCTGGTGGGCGCCGCGGGCTATGACACGTTCCATTGCGGCAAGGCCGGCAATTCCTGCACCTTCGGCAATGCCGCCTTTGGCACGAACATCGAGACGACCGGCCGCACGGCGCTGTCGGCCAGCGAAAACGCCGATCGCGCGATCGAGTTTCTGCGCCGCCACGACGGCAAGCGGCCGCTGTTCATGTATCTTGCGCCCAGCGTTCCGCACGATCCACGACTGGCGCCCGATGAATTTGCCAAGCGCTACAATCCGGCGAGGCTCTCGCTCTCGAGGAATTTCATGCCCCAGCACCCATTCGACAACGGCGAATTGCAGGTCCGCGACGAGCTGCTTGCGCCGCATCCGCGCACGCCCGAAATCATGCGCCAGCACCTGGCCGACTATTACGCCACGATCACGCATCTCGACCATGAAGTAGGCCGCGTGCTCAACGCCCTCGAAGAGCGCGGCGTGGCGGGCAACACCGTCGTCATTTTTTCTAGCGACCAGGGATTGGCCGTCGGCGGTCGGCACGGACTGATGGGCAAGCAAAACCTTTACGAGCACTTCAAGTCGCCGCTCGTGATCGCGGGCCCTGGCATCCCGCACGGCAAGTCTGACGCGCTGGTGTACCTGTTTGATCTGTTTCCCACGATTTGCGATTTGGTCGGCGCGGAAACTCCCCAGGTCGTCGAGGGCCAGGGCTTGTTGCCGATCATCCAGGGCAACAAGACAAAAGTCCGCGACTGGCTGTTTTGCGCGTAC
>JBGQHN010000073.1:0-15459 GCA_041497975.1 Planctomycetia bacterium
CAACGTTGGTTTGCGAGCCAACAAGACAGTGACGGAACGCGAGTACGAACAGTCGGAAAGCTCGTACAAGGCGATGGATCGCCGCATGGTGCGGCTGGCGAATAATTTGAAGCTGATGCAGGACGGGCCGCGCGTGGAACGCATCGACGTGGCGCGGGCCGAGGTCCAGCAGGCCGAGGCCGACCTGACCAAAGCCGAGTGGCGCCTGAGCAATTGCACGATCGTGGCCCCGATTTCCGGCACGATTCTCAAGAAAAACGCGGAGGTGGGGAACGTTGTCAACCCGGTCGCCTTCAACGGCTCGTTCAGTTTGTGCGAAATGGCCGACTTGTCGGACCTGGAAGTCGATCTTTCGATCCAGGAACGCAACGACCTGGCCCGCGTGCGCAAGGGTCAAAAGTGCAAAATCCGCGCAGAAGCATTCCCCGAACGCGTGTATGATGGCGTCGTTTCGCGGCTGATGCCGATTGCCGATCGCGCCAAAGGCGCCGTGCCGGTACGCGTCAAAGTCAGCGTTCCGGCCGAGGAAGAGGGAGTCTACCTGAAGCCGGAAATGAGCGCCGTCGTTTCGTTCCTGAAGTAGCCCGCCATCCCCCACGTCAATCGTCCAGAGTCGATCCGGCCACTAAGCATTCTTTCGGAGAGGAACATGCCATCGGATGGGATGATCGTGCGGGTCAGGGGCGTTCACAAGTTTTTCACGCGGGGCAGCGAACAGGTCGACGTTCTCAACGATCTGAATTTGGACGTGCCCGAAGGCGAGTTCTTGGCGCTCATGGGTCCTAGCGGCTCGGGCAAGACGACGCTGTTGAATTTGATCGCCGGCCTGGATCGCCCCAGCCAGGGCGAGGTGTGGGTCGGAGGACAGTTGATTTCGCGGATGTCCGAAGCCGCTTTGGCGCGCTGGCGGACTCGCCATATCGGCTTCGTGTTCCAGTTTTATCATTTGTTGCCGGTCATGACGGCCTATGAGAACGTGGAACTGCCGCTTTTGCTTTTGCCGCTTTCGGCCGCCCAACGCAGGCGGCAGGTGATGACGGCGCTTGAGCTTGTGGGCCTGACGAATCGAAACGATCATCGGCCCGGCCAGCTTTCCGGCGGCCAGCAGCAACGCGTGGGCATTGCCCGGGCGATCGTGACCGATCCGGCCCTGATCGTGGCCGACGAGCCGACCGGCGACCTGGACGCGAAGAGCGCCGACGAAATTCTCGACTTGTTGTGCGAGCTGCGCGAAGCCGTGCAGAAGACCATCTTGCTGGTAACCCACGACATGCGCGCCGCGCAACGGGCGCATCGCATTCAATACCTGGACAAGGGCAAGCTGGTCGCCAGCGAAGCGTTGATGCCCGGCTCGTAATTCGAGATTCGAGTTCTTGCGCCGACGCGCCCAAAGTTTCATCCGTCACGGACTGTTTCCATGTTCAAATACATCCTGCTCATCAGCAAGAACCTGCGGCGCAACGTGCTGCGCACGATTCTCACGGCGCTGGGCACGATGGTGCTGGTCCTGGTGGTGACGGTCATCTGGTCGGTGCTGCACCTCTTGGACAGCATGATGGCCGAAAAGAGCTCGAACCTGAAGGCGATCGCCACCGAGCGCTGGCAGGTTCCCAGCCAGATGCCGTTCGCCTACGCCCAGACGCTCTCCGAGGGCGCGGCCCGCAACCCCGGCGACGTGCGGCCGCAGGATGCGATGACGTGGCAGTTTTTCGGCGGCGCGCTGGCGCCGGGCAAACACAGCCGCGACGAGCTGGTGTTCGCCTTCGCCATGGAGCCCAAGAAGCTGGCCACCATGATGGATGACTTGGACAATCTGCCGGCCGACCAGGCCAAGGAATTGCAAGAGAATATTCGCCGCATGGAACAGAACCGCCAGGCCATTGTCATCGGTCACGAGAAACTCAAGACAATCCACAAGCAGGTGGGCCAACGGATCAAACTTTACGGCGTGAATTATCGCGATATCAACTTGGAGTTCGAAATCGTGGGCACGCTGCCGCCGGGACGCTACGATGAAATGACCATCATCAACCGCGACTATCTCAATGCGGCGCTCGACAACTATCCGCGCACGCATGCCGGCAAGAAACACGAAATGGCCGCCAAGAGCCTGAACCTCGTGTGGGTGCGCGTGGGCGACAAGGATCAGTTTTCGCGCGTGGCCGAACAGATCGCCAATTCGCCCTTGTACGGCGATCCGGCCGTGAAGTGCGAAACGGCATCCTCGGGCATCGCGTCGTTTCTGGACGCGTATCGCGATCTGATCTGGGGCATGCGCTGGCTGCTGTCGCCGGCGATTCTCGTCACGCTCGCGCTCGTGATTTCCAACTCGATCAGCATCAGCGTCCGCGAGCGGCGGCTGGAAATGGCCGTGCTCAAGGTGCTCGGCTTTCAGCCTTGGCAATTGCTGGTGCTGGTGCTCGGAGAAGCGCTGTTGATCGGCATTCTGGCCGGTTTGGTGAGCGCGGGAGCCACGTATTTTGTCGTCAATGAGTGGATGGGGGGCATCAAGTTTCCCATCGCCTTCATCCCCGTGTTTTTCATCCCGGCCAACGCCTTCTGGTGGGGACTGGCGATCGGAACGGCCACGTCGCTGGTCGGCAGCATCATGCCGGCTTGGAGCGCGCGGACCGTAAAAGTCTCGGACGTGTTTTCCAAGGTGGCCTGATCTCGACGCCCCACCGGGTCGCTATCGGATTCAAAGACCATGGTATTCGCCCCATCGAACTCGCCGCTTTTGGCCTGGACGCCCGGCGTCTCGCTCGCGCTGGCCGTGCCGGTGGTCGCGGCCGTGCTGCTCATGGCCGTGCTGGTGATCGGCGGCAAGATTCCCTTGAGCTACAACCTGCGCAACCTGATCGTTCGCTGGCGCACGACACTGGTCACGGCGCTGGCGTTTACGCTCGTCATCTCGCTGCAAACCGTAATGCTCGGCTTTGTCGCGGGCATGAACAAGCTCACCGAAGAGAGCGGCCAGCCGGGCAACGTGATCGTACTGTCCGACGGCGCACTCGACGAGTTGGTGAGCAACCTGGGATACGGCACGTCGGCCGACATCGACCGGCACCCCGGCGTGCTGCGAGACGAGCGCGACGAGCCGCTGGCCAGTCGCGAGGTCTATCTGGTCGTCAATCAACCACTGCCGACCGAGCCGGGCCAGCAGCAGAAACGGCGCTTCACGCAAGTCCGCGGCATCGATAATCCGCGCGTCGCCGCCCGCGTGCACGGGTTGGAGCTGTATCCCGGTAGCGCGTGGTTTTCGGACGCCGGCGTGCAAAAGCTCGCGGGAGCATCGGCAGGCGGCGACGATCAGGCGGTGCAGGCCGTGCTCGGCGAGGGAGTGGCCGGTCAAATGGGCCAGGATGTTGGCAAAGAGCGCCTGGAAGTCGGCGACACGTTCGACCTGGGACCGCGCAAATGGGTCGTGGTCGGCATCATGAAATCAGCCGGCTCGACGTTCGGGTCCGAGGTGTGGGCCAAACGCAGTTTGGTCGGACCCATGTTCGGCAAAGAGGCCTACTCGTCGGTCGTGCTGCGGACCGCCGACGCCCCGACCGCCCAACAAGTCGCCGACGATCTGACCAAGAATTTCAAGAAAGCGGCCCTGCAGGCCGAGCCGGAGACGGAGTATTTTTCCAAGCTCTCGGAAACCAATCGCCAGTTTTCGTATGCGATCATGGTCATCGCCATACTGATGGCGATCGGCGGCGTGTTCGGGGTGATGAATACCATGTTCGCGGCCATCAGCGGAAGGACCAAGGACATCGGCGTGCTGAGAATCATCGGCTTCGCCCGCTGGCAAATCCTGGTGTCGTTTTTTCTCGAATCGCTGGTCATTGCGCTGGTTGGCGGTTTGTTGGGTTGCGCGATCGGCTACTTGACCAATGGCTGGACGGCCACCAGCATCGTCAGCGGCGGCCAGGGCGGCGGCGGAAAGTTTGTCGTGCTCGAATTGGTTGTCGGCGCCGATACGCTGTTGACCGGATTGCTCCTGGTCCTGGCGATGGGCGCGGTCGGCGGATTGTTGCCGGCCATTTCGGCGATGCGGCTCAAGCCGCTCGAGTCGCTGCGATAAAGAGCTGACCCTGAATGCTCAAGACCGCCATGGCCGCTTACGACGCGATTGTGCTGGGGACTGGCGGCGTCGGCAGCGCGGCTCTGTTTCACCTGGCTCGCCGCGGAGCACGCGCGCTGGGCATCGACCGCTTCGCACCCGGCCACGATCGCGGCAGCTCGCACGGGCAGACACGACTGATTCGCCAGGCCTACTACGAACATACCGACTACGTGCCACTGGTGCTGCGGGCGTTTGAGCTGTGGCACGAACTCGAACAACTCGCCGGCGAAACGCTCTATAACCAGGTTGGACTTCTGCAAATCGGCCCGGCTGGCGGAGAGGTCTTGAGCGGAGTGCGCGCGAGCGCCCAACGGCATCGGCTGAAGATCGAAGAGCTGTCTGCACGAGAGAGCGCGGCACGGTTCGGCGGCTTTCACGTGCCTGCCTTTTGCCAGGCAATTTTCGAAGAGCGTGCCGGCTACCTGCTGGTCGAGCGGTGCGTCATGGCGCATATCGAGTCGGCGATGCGGCTGGGCGCCCGGCTGCAAGTCGGCGAAACCATTCGCTCGTGGAAGGCGACGCCCAGCGGCGTCGTAGTCGAGACGGACCGCGAAACGTATACAGCCGAGCGGCTGATCGTTTCGGCCGGCGCTTGGGCGGGGCAGTTGCTCGGCGAGTTGGGCATTCCGCTCGAAGTTCGACGCAAGCCGCTGTACTGGTTTCGCACGCGCGACGACGTCTATCGGGCCGATCGCGGCTGCCCGGCTTTTTTATACGACCTGCCGGCGGGCTGTTTTTATGGCGTGCCGCAAATCGATCCCCGTGGTGTCAAGGTCGCGAAGCACACGGGCGGCGCCGTCGTCGACGATCCGCTCGCGGTCGACCGTGAAATCGACCCGGTCGATCATGAGGCCGTGGTCGCTTTCGTCGCCGAATACCTGAACAGTGCAACGAGGGACTGCACCGATCACGCGGTTTGCATGTACACGATGACGCCCGATGCCCACTTTGTCGTCGACCGCCACCCCGCGCATCCGCAAGTCGCCCTGGCCGCCGGACTATCGGGGCACGGCTTCAAGTTCACTTGCGTGTTGGGCGAACTGCTCTGCCAACTGGCTCTCGATGGAAAGGCCGACCTGCCAATCGGGTTCTTGGCAATCGATCGGCCGGGCCTGCAAGCCGCGATGAAAAAGTAACCGTGAGGGACTACTCTTCGCCCAGTAATTCCTTCAAGGCCTCGGCAAGGTCGGCTGCTGGATCAACCGCTGCCACTTTTCCCTGCGAGTCGATGACGTACGTGGTCGGCAGACTGTCGACGTGAAAGGCCTTGACCGCGTCGACATCCACCCACACGTTGTGGGTTTTGTTCCAGCCCATGTTATTCAGGTGGTCCGCCGCCAGTTTCTTGTCGTCATCCATGCTGGCGGTGATGAATACCACTTTGTCTTTCCACTGCGGGTACGTGGCCGGATACTCTTGCAGGTCCGCGATCTGCTTTTGACAGGGGCCGCACCATGTCGCCCAGAATTTGAACACGATCACCTTGCCGGCATAGTCCGCCAGGTGTTCCGGCTTGTCGATCGCCAGGTTCTGCATTTGGATGTCCGGCGCCGCTGTGCCTTCGGCTAAAGGCACGCCGTCACCCCAGCGTTCCAACGCCGCTAAGCTGCCACGCACCAGGCTCACTACGCGCGCCCGCGACTCGTCCTCGCCCGCGGAGAGGATGGTCAACCGAATGTTCGATCCCTTAGGCCCGCGAATCAAGTCGACGACGTCCGCGAACTTGAGGCCTTTGACTGTGACAGCCGGCTGATTCTCGTGGGCCACGGCGAGAATGTGATCGCCAGCGTGGATGCCGCGATGCGCCGCGGCCGGCGAGTCGGGCAGGACGCGCATCACGACAAAACCTTCGCCCTCTTGTTTGAGTGCGACACCGATGCCGGCCGTTTCCTTACCCACGGCCTTGGCAGCGCAGGGCATGAGTATCAAAACAACGAGTGTAAGTTGCCTCCAGCTTCGCATGCGATTCGCTCCTTTTTAAGTTTCCGCCATGTGTTCCTGCTGGGCCCGGTGCAATCGCGAGTAGACGCCGTCGGTCAGTATCAAATCGGCGTGCTGGCCGATCTCTGCGATGCGGCCGCGTTCCAGCACCACCAGGCGATCGGCCTTGCGCAACGTGCTCAGGCGGTGGGCGATGGCGATGGTCGTGCGGCCTTGCACCAGGTTGTCCAGGGCCAGTTGGATCTCGCGCTCCGTTTCGGTGTCGACCGAGGAGGTGGCCTCGTCGAGAATCAGGATCTGCGGATCGATCAACAGCGCCCGGGCAATCGAGATTCTCTGGCGTTCGCCGCCGGAAAGCGACTGCCCGCGCTCGCCAACCAGCGAGTCGTAACCCAGCGGCAGCCGCAGGATGAACTCGTGGGCTCTAGCGGCTTTGGCCGCGGCGATAATTTCTTCGCGCGTGGCTTCGGGCCGGCCATAGGCGATGTTCTCGGCCACCGAGCCGTAGAACAAGAACGGATCCTGCAGCACGACGCCGATGTGCCGGCGGTATTCTTCGACCGGAAATGAGCGTATGTCGACGCCGTCGACCAGGATCGCTCCTTCGGCCACGTCGTAAAACCGACACACCAGGTTCACCAGCGTGCTCTTGCCCGCGCCGCTGGGACCGACCAGGCCGATCATTTCCTTGGGCTCGATCGTGAGGTTCAACGCTTCGATCACGCTGCGGCTGCCGTGGCGGAAGCTGACGTTGCGGATCTGGATTTCACCCCGCAATCGACCCGGATGCACGGGCCTGGCGGGCTCGGGCACGCTGGGCACGCGATCCAGAATCTCGAAAATCCGCTGCGCACTGACGGCCGCGCGCTGCGTGGCCGAGAACATGCGGCTCATCGATTCCAGCCGCGTGTAGAAACGGTTGATGTACCCGATGAACATGATCAACAGCGAAAGTTTGATCTGACCGTTGTAAATCAGCCATGCGCCGACGCCCCACACGATCAACAATCCAACGTAGTTGAGCAGGGCGACCATGGGCCAGAAGAAAGTCCACGCCTTGTTGACGCGGTCGTTGGCCGCGACGATCTGATCGTTGGCGCGGCGAAAGCGATCGATCTCGCGCTTTTCCTGGGCAAACGCCTTCACGACGCGAATGCCCGGAATCGTGTCGGCCAGGATGCTGGTCATGTTGTCCCAGGCGCGGCCTCCGCGTTGAAAGCCGCGCTGCATGTGATTGCGCGCCTGGTAGACCAGCCAGGCGATCAGCGGAAAGGGCAAGAGCGCCGCCATCGCCAGCGTGGGATTCAACGACACGAGAATCACCGACGTGCCGACGATCATCAGTACGTCGGTGGAAAAATCCACCATGTTGTCGGACAGGAAATAGCAGATCCGCTCGGTATCGGTGCTGATGCGGGCCAGTAAATCGCCCGTTCGCTTGCCGCCGAAATACTCGAGCGACAGCCGCTGCAAGTGAGCGTACGTGTGGTTGCGCAAGTCCGCGCTGATCCGCTCGCTGGCCCAGGCCATGACGATGCCCTGGGCCCACGTCAACAGCCAGGCCATGACCGCCGCCACGCCGATTCCGACCAGGCACCAGGTTACGATCGACACGCCCTCGGCGCCGGTTTGGCGAGGATTCGTCAGGGCCTCGGTCAGGGGCTCCGTTAAATAGGGCGGCACCAGGCCGACGATCGTCACCGCCAACGTGAGCACGAAGCCCAGCGCCATGAGCCCGGCCCGCTGGCGGCCGAACTTGAGCAATCGCAATAGCGCCCAAGCCGAGTGCGGTTCGAGGCCGGCGTCTTCATCGGCCGGCTCGCCTTCGTCCCACGCTTCGTCGTGGTCGCGTTGACCGCGCGCTAGAGCGTCCAGCTTCTGCGTAAGCCGGTGCGCCGACGCAGCCCGGCCGGCCGTGTAGCGCCATTGGGCCAATTGGCCCTGGGGTCCCTCCAGTTCCAGCGTTCCCAGGCCCCAGCGGTCTTTGGCTCGCAGGGCGGAAATCTCGTCCAATCGCCAAGAGCGCACGACGCCGTGCGCCGTTTGGCCGTCGGACGCGGTCTTGGGATCGCCCAGCAGGCACAACAGCCGGCGATTGGTCAGCGCCACCACGCCTTCGGCATAGCGCAGGTCGAGATCCAAGTCGGGCAAGAACCAGGCGACGACTGTTTCGCCCGGCTCAAGCTGGCCCGTGATTTGCCAGCGCCATTTGTCGGGCATGCGTTGGACGTCGTGGTTTGGGCGATCCAAAAGCGGGTACTCCACGGCGGCTTGGCGGCCCGACTGCCCGAGAGGGCCCGGCCGCCGGCGACACCAAATTGCCTATCCTCAATATTTTAGAACATATATACTTCAGACTACAGAGCGTCGAGACCGTTTGACGGCCAAGGATGTTGCCATAGCTCCCGCCAATGACTGCCGAACAAAGCGCCATCTGGCGCGGCACCGTGCTGGCCGCTTCGCCGTCGGCGCGGGCGGCGACCCGTGAATCCAACCCTTCGGCCGCTTCGCGGTAATTCAGCCTGAGATTGTCCGGTTTCGGCGTTCTGACGCCCGCCGGCAAGCTCGGCCCGTCGACGGAGACCTGGTGAACAGTGGCAATCAGCGACACAAAAAGGGACCGCACAGCGGACATGGAATTTCGCAAAATCGTAGCGCTGCGAGGCCCAAATATCTGGGCCAAGTCGCCCGTGCTCGAAGCCTGGGTGGACTTGGGCGATTTGAAGGATTCGCCGTCCAACGAGATGCCGGGATTCAACGAGCGCCTGATGTCCTGGCTGCCGCAGATGATCGAGCACGAGTGCAGCGTGGGGACGCGCGGCGGTTTTTTCGAACGGCTGCGGCGCGGCACCTACCTGGCCCATATCATGGAACACGTCACGCTCGAGCTGCAGGCACAAGCCGGCTCTGGCTTGGGATACGGCCGGGCGCGGGAGACAAACACCGAGGGTCTGTTCCGCGTGGCGTTTCGCTACGAGGAGGAAGGACTGGCCCGCGCCTGCGTGGAAGCCGCGCGAGAGCTGTGCCTGGCGGCGGTTCACGATCGGCCCTACGAGGTCAAAACGGAAATCCACAAATTGCGCTGCATCGCCGACGACCTGTTGATGGGCCCTAGCACGCGGACCATGGCCCAGGCGGCTCGCGCCCGGGGCATTCCCGTGCGTCGGCTGAGCGACGGAAGCTTGTTGCAATTGGGCCATGGCGCGAAACAACATCGCGTGCATCGCTCGGCCACCGATCGCACGGGCGCCGTGGCCGAGAGTATTTCCGACGACAAGGAGTTGACCAAGGCGTATCTCAGATCCGCCGGAGTGCCGGTGGCCAAGGGGCGGCTGGTGACAAGCCCGGCCGATGCGTGGCGCGCGGCCGGTGAAATCGGCATGCCGGTGGTCGTCAAGCCGCGGGATTGCAACTTTGGCAACGGCGTGGTCATCGGCATCTCGAAGCGAGAACAGATCGAGGGCGCCTACAAAAACGCGGCCCCGCAAGGCTCGGGCGTCATGGTCGAGCAATTGGCGCCGGGCTCGGAACACCGGCTGTTAATCGTGGCGGGCAAATTGGTTGCCGCCACGCGCGGCAATCCGGCCGTGGTCGTCGGCGATGGAAAGCACACGATCAGCGAACTGATCGAGTCGCAACTGAACTCCGATCCGCGGCGCGGCGAGGACTCTTCCTTTCCCTTGGCCAAGGTGGAGTTCGGCCCCACCGTCCTTCTGACGTTGAAAAACGAGGGGTTTGAGCCGACGTCGGTACCGCCAGCAGGCAAGTCGGTCCTGATCCAACGCAACGGCAACCTGGCCATGGACGTGACCGACGAAGTTCATCCCGAAGTGCGACGTCACGCCGAAATGGCGGCCCGCGTGATCGGTCTGGATGTGGCCGGCATCGACATCATTGCCGACGACATCAGCCGCCCATTGGAAGAACAGAGCGGAGTCGTGATCGAGGTGAACGCCGGCCCAGGCTTGCAAATGCACGTGACGCCCGAGTCGGGCAAGCCGCGCCCGGTGGGCGAGGCGATCGTGGCCACGCTGTTTCCCGAGGGCGACAACGGCCGCGTTCCGCTGGTGGCCGTCACCGGAGGCGAGGACACAAATGCTGTCACGAAATGGATCGCTCGCTTCCTGTCCCACGGCGGACGCACGGTCGGCATGGCGTGCCAAGAAGGCACGTTTGTCGGCGAAACTCGGACGCAAACGGGCGACTGCCGCGCGGCCGAAAACGCCCGCAGCGTGCTGTTGAATCCCTTGGTCGAGGCGGCCGTATTCGAAGTTTCGCTGGAACGAATTCCGGAGGAGGGCTTGGGGTTCGACCGCTGCCAGGTGGCCGTCCTGACTTCGATCGGCGAAGGCATTCGGCTCGACGTCGCCGCATGGGACACTCCCCAGAAGAAGGTTCTCGTGCATCGCACGGTGAGCGACGTGGTATTGCCCCGCGGCGCGGTGGTCTTCAAGGCGGGCGAACCGTTGGGCCCGCTGGTGGCCGAGCCTTGTGACGGCATGGCCGTGCTATTTTCCGCCGATGGCGACGAACGGGCGCTGCGCGTTCATCTGGCGGCCGGTGGCAAGGCAGTCTTTGCCCGAGGCGGAAGAATCGTCGTAGCCGACACAACGGGCGAAATCGAACTGCCCGCGTTCCCAGCGGTCGAACTGTCCGACGCCCTGTTGGCCGCCGTGGCCGCCGCCTGGGCACTGCCAATGACGAGGGATCAAATCACCGCTGTTCTGCAGGCCGCTGCGAACCGCTGATTTACCTGGTAGGCGCCGGGACCAGCGATGCCTTACGCCTGGGCGATTTCGCGGCTACGCGTGCGTTAGCCGTCAATCTTTGACAAGATTTCCCATTTTGAACATAATGGCTATATTGAAATAGCTTCATCTCCTGGCCCCGCCAGCGGCCAACCCTCGCGCCTGCCCTGGCCGTTGGCCTGACTTTCGGTTTTCTAATGTGCGCTCGAGGTCCCATGCGATTTTCGGTTTTGCTGTTGGTGGCCATCGGCTTTATGGTTGTCATCCGCGCAGGCTACGGCTCGCGCCGGGCGCTTGCGGTCGACGAGCTTGTCGAAGACACGGTGGTGGCCGAGGAAGAAGCTTCGCCGGCTGACGCACAGTCGCCCGGGGCGGCCGGTGCCGTGGAGGCAAGCCTCGCGACGTCCAAATTCTCTGCCGCGAAATCGCTGCCTTCGGCAAAAAATCGCTATGCCGTCCCCGATCCGGCGCTCGAGCTGGTCGATCCGCGGACGTACCGGCTGAAGGTCATCATTCGCATCGATGCGCCCGAGGGTGCGGTCAAGAACGTGATTGCGACCGGTCCAATTCCCATGGATTGGCCGGAGCAGCGCGTTCGCCTGATCAGCGAAAAAATCAGCCCCCAGTGCAAGTCGAGCGAGCAGATTCTCAAGGGGCAGGCGGCGCTCATTCGATTTCAAGTGCCACAGATCCCCAAGGGCGGCTCGGTGTTCGTCGAACGGCTGTATGAAATCACCCGTTATCGCACGAAGTTCTCAATTGCGGGCGAAGAGTTGAAGCTGCCCCGCGGCGTTCCGCCGGAATTGAAGGACCAGGTGGCCGGCGCCGCCCCTGGCTTGGAAACCAAGAACCCCAAAATGATCGAGCTGGCCGAAGCTTTGCGCAAGGCCAGCCAGGACGCCGGTCCTTGGGAGACCATCAAGACGTTTTGGAGCTGGACGCGCGACAATGTAAAATTCGAAAACGGCGACTTTCGCGGCGCCCTGTACGCCTTGGAGAACCGCTGCGGCGACTGCGAGGAGATGAGCGCGCTGTTTGTCGGCTTGTGCCGGCTGTCGGGAGTTCCGGCCCGCAGCGTGTGGGTCGAAGGCCACGATTACCCGGAGTTTTACTTGCTGGACAAGCAAGGCAAGGGTCACTGGATTCCGGCGCAGGTCGTGGGCCCGCCGTGGTTCGGCGAGATCACGGAATATCGACCTATCTTTCAAAAGGGGGATCGTTTTTACGATTCGCTGCAAAAGACGTATGTCCGCTATGTGCCGCACACGGTCAAAGGATCCGACGGGAAGGCGTTGCCGAAAGTCGATTTTCGCCACGAGATCATCGCCGATTCCGACATCAACGGCCCGTCGTACAACAACCCGAAATAACCGGGCTGTTGATTTCCAGGCTCGTGTGCGCGCGAGATTTCTGCTGATGTGCACGCTCGGCACAAAACACCATCGATTGATCGTGCTGGTTGCCGCGGCAATGTGTTGTGGGGTCGCGATCGATACGCGACGACTCGCGGCCCAGGACGCGCCGGGGGCGGTCGAAGCCAGCGCGGCCCTCGATAGCGAACAGTTGCTGATCGAGCGCCGAGCGCAACGGCTGCGCGAGTTGCCCGCCCTGCCTGCACCGCCAACCGTCGATGCGCCCAGCGTCAACGTGATCGATCAATTCATCGCGGACAAATGGCGACTGGCCGGCGATGTTGCCCCAGGGCAACTTTGCGACGACGCCACGTTCCTGCGGCGCGTCTATCTGGACGTCATTGGGGTCATTCCCACCACGAGCGAGACGAACCGGTTTCTGGCTGCCGGCGCCAACCAGGCGCGGCGCGAAAAGCTAGTCGAGCGGTTGCTGGCGCGCGCGAGCGACTACGCCGCGCATTGGACCGTGTTCTGGGAGGATGCGCTGGCCAGTCAGAACGTGCGTTCGCAAGGCGGAATCCTGACGCGCGGCGACTACCGCGATTGGCTACTGCAAAGTTTTGAAAAGAATCGCCCCTTCGACGTGATCGTGGCCGAACTGCTCGACCCGACGATGCCGGGCCGCAAGGGGCCCGAGAGCGAGGACGTGTTGGGCACGAAATTCACGATCGAGTACGTGCGCAACGAAGATCACACGCTGACGCTCCAGACGGCGGCCAACGTGGCTCAAGTGTTCCTGGGCACGAGCATGAAGTGCGCCAGTTGCCACGACCATTTTGAAAACAACGAGTGGCCGCAGGACCGCTTTCTTGCTTTCGCGGGCTTGTTTGCCCCCGCCGACCTGGAACGGATTCGCTGCGAGCTGAAAAGCGGCACGACCGTGCCGGCGAAATTCCCCTTCGACTGGCCCGGCTCGACGCAGAGCGTGCCCAGCGACCTGCCGGGACGGCTGCACCTGGTTGCGCAAGCCGTTGCCGATCCGGCCAACCCACGATTTGCCAAAACGATCGTCAACCGGCTGTGGAAGCGCTATTTCGGCTTGGGCTTGTTCGAGCCGGCCGACGACTTTCGGCTCGACGTGCCCGCCAGCCATCCGGAACTGTTGGATTGGTTGGCGCATGACTTCGTTGCGCACGGTTGCGACTTGAAGCACACCATGCGTCTGATCCTCACCAGCCGCACGTACCAATTGCGTTACGATCCGCGGCTGGAAGACCACTTCGCGGTTGGCACCAAGGGCACGCCGCGCTACTTCCGCTCGCCGGGGTTGCGCCGCCTGTCGGCCGAGCAGTTGCTCGACAGCATCCGAGTTGCGGCCTCCGGACGGTTTGTGCCGGCTGAGCGCACGTTTCTCGACAATCGCTCGACCGCGCTGGCCAGGGCGCTCGGCCGGCCGGCCTCGCGCAACGAAATCAGCACCGCCCGGCCGGACGACGCGGCGGTGGTTCAATCGCTGGAGCTGGTCAATGGGCCCGAGCTGCACGCGATGATCTATGCGAATCCGTTGTTTACCGAAGTCTCGGGGAAACAGGATCCTCGACGCCTGGTCGAACGGCTCTATCGAGCCGCGCTGTCGCGGCCGGCCACGGTGGCCGAGAAAAACGTGGGGAGAGCCTATCTGCAAACGGCCGATTCCCCGGCGGAAGGAATGAAAGATATCCTGTGGGCCCTGGTGTGCAGCCCCGAGTTTCAATACATCAAGTAAGGTCGGGCAATGGCCCAGAAATTCGATCGCAGAGAATTCGTAAAGCTGTCGCTGGCCGCGGGCGGGGCGCTGGCAGCGCGGCACGCGCCTGGTTTGCTGGCGGCGGAGCGCGCAAAAAAGCCGGCGGCAAAGGCCGATGCGGTCATCATGATCTGGCTGCCGGGCGGAATCGCCCAGACCGACACTTGGGACCCCAAGGAGCACACTCCCTTCGAAGCCGGGATGAAGGGCAGCCAGCTATTGGGCACATGCCCTTCGATTCCGAGTGCGGTCGACGGATTGTGGCTGGGCGAGGGCCTGGAGAACATCGCCTCGGTAATGCATCACGGCACGGTGTTGCGCAGTTTGACCAATGAGACGAAGTTTGGCGCGGTGCACTTGAAGGCCCAGTATTACATGCTGACCGGGTACCTGTTTCCGGTGGGTCTCAAGGCGCCATCGATCGGGGCCGCGGTGGCCCGCACGCTAGGCCCGCGACAGGAGAACGTCCCGCCCTATATCTACATCGGGCGGGACATCGACACCAGCGACAGCGAGAAGCAATTCATCGCCGAGGCCATCGGCCCGGGCTTTTACGGCGTGAAATACGCGCCCTTCATGATTCCCGATCCGACCGAGGGCCTGGCCACGCTCAGCGCGGCGGCCGGCATGACCAACGAGCGGCTCGATCGGCGGCAAAAGTTTTTGCAGTCGGTGCACGGTCTCTCGAGTCCGCAGTTGCGAGGTGCGCCCAAGGCCCAAGAGTATTTGAAGATGATGGAAGCGGCCCGCGCGATGATGGATTCGCCGGTCAAGCGCGCCTTTGACTACGCCACGGAGGAAAAACCGGCCACGCTCGCGGCCTATGAGCCCCAGATTGCCCGCGGCGAAGTGCAGGACAAGTCGTACTATTTTGGCAAGCGGTTTGGCCACGGGCTGCTGCTTGCGCGGCGGTTGGTCGAGGCCGGCGCGCGGTTCGTGCAGGTCGAGTATCAATACGGACCGTTCAAAGGTTTCGACATGCACGAAGACGGCCACTCGCGGATGGTCGAAATGAAAAAGCAGATCGATGGGCCGATTGCCCGGTTGGTGCGCGACCTGGCCGAGCGCGGGCTGCTGGAGCGCACGTTGGTCATCGTGGCTACCGAGTTCGGCCGCACGATCGCCAACCAGCCCAAGGCCGGGGTGGAGCCAATCGGTTTTGCCGAGGCCCAGTCGGGAGAGAATCTCGTCATCGACGACAAGAAGATGTACGGCTTCCACGGTCACTTTTCCAGCGCCAACTCGCTGGTGTTCTTCGGCGGCGGTTTTAAAGGCGGGTTCGTCTATGGCCGCACGGCAGATCGCCATCCGATGGTGCCGGTGGAAAACGCCGTTTCGCTCACTGACGTGCACGCCACGATCTACAAAGCGCTGGGCATCGCGCCCGATACGGCGTATGTGACCGAAGGCCGCCCATTCTACGTGACCAAGGACGGCAAGGGCCAGCCGATCGACGCGCTGCTGGCGTAGTGGCTAGAGCGCTTTCAAAACCGTCGGGGAGAGGGGGACAGTCCC
>JBGQHN010000074.1:0-15408 GCA_041497975.1 Planctomycetia bacterium
CATAGTACTTGCCTAGATTGGGCTTTTCAAGCAAACCGGCCGTTTCCTTAGCCTGCGCGCGGGGGCGTTCGATTCGGTACGTCCGGCATAATGCGTCGCCGGCCGGGATCGAGAAATGGGCAAAGCCGTCTGAGTCCACTGCCCTGGGCGACGAAAGTTGCTAGGGAAGAATCTTGACCTTGATATTCTTGTAGTACGTGGTGCTCTTGGGATCGTGCGCCTGAAAGGCAAACGTGCCCTTGTCGATTTTTTCCATCGGCCCCGTCACGCCGTCGGGCTCGGTGTAGTCGCAAATCACTTTCCCGTTGACCAGCGTCTTGATGTTCTTGCCCTTGACGATGATTTCTTCGGTGAACCATTCGTTGTCCTTGGCCGGCGGCACGTAGTTCTTGACGATATGGTAGATGCTCGCCGTTTTGACCGGGTCGCCGTGCGAGTTGTTCACCTGCGCCTCGAAACCGATCTGCGGAAAACCGACCGCCTGATAGCGCGTGTGGAAGTAGATGCCCGAGTTGCTGTGGGGCGTGGTCATCACGTCGGCCTTGAAGTGGAAGTTCTTGAATTCGGCCGGCTTGCTCTCGTCGTCGCCCATGTAGAACAGATGGCTGCGCGGTCCGGCGGCCACGATCTTGCCGTCTTCGACCTTCCACTGTTGGGGATTCTCGCTGACCTTCCAGCCTTTGAGCGTGCTGCCGTCGAACAAGCTGATCCAACCATCCTCACTCGTGTTATCGGCGGCCATCGAAGCTCCGCAGATAAGCCCCATCGCCATCGCAATCAACAGCACGCTCGCAATTTGTTGACCCGCCTTGTTCATCATCGGACTCCAAAAACTCGAGTGGTACATTCCCGGTTAAAGTTGGCCGCCGCCGGATCGATCGATCTGCGTGGCCGCCGGCTGATAGTTTGGCTGCTGGCGCGGGCGGTGTAAATAATCGCCAACGGCCAATCGGGAAATAAATCGAGATGTCGCACGCGCGGCCGAAAAATGCCCATCGCATGAACAATGGGCCGTAGGGACCGCTAGTGACTGGTCCGCTCGTTATGGCAGATCTGGCAATGCTGCGATACTTTCATTGTCGCGGCACTGGGGACCGTATCGGAGTTGGCGTTGTGGCACTCCGAGCAACAATTGAGATTTGCCAAATCCGCGTGGGCCAGCAATTGATCTCCGCGCTGGGGATATCGCAGGCCCTTGCCGGGACGATTGCGGGAACACGCGGCCGGCAGCACGGCCAGTTCGGTGCGCTCGGCCTCGGTAAGCTGGGGTTGATCGTCCGCCGGCGGCAGCGGCGCTGCGGTCGAGCCGCCCAGCGGCAGCGCGATGCCCGAACGACCATCGAAGCCCACGCGCGAACCTACGAGCGACCCCAGCGTCACGCCCAGGGCCAACATGGCCGCCATGCGCCACACGGTCACGGCCGACCAATGCCTGGCCAGCGAGTTTTGCGCCCAGACGCGCGGCGCGATGCGCGGCTGCTTCAACTCCTGCGCGTACGAAACGACCGGCTGCTTGCGGTCCGTGGCCACGGCGCACCAGTAGCCCGGCAAGTCTCGACTTTCCTCCGGCCCGATGGCTTCCTGAAACAGTTCGAGCGCGGGCCGCAGCGCTTCGGCCAGGCGCCGGCATTCGGTGCACGTGCTGAGATGGGCCTCGACCGGCGTGTCGCACGCCGTGCCGGTCGGAAACGGTCCGCGAGTGAGAATATCAAATACCTGGTCGCAATTCATGACCTTAGCGCTCCCCTTGCGAACCGTCGTGCCGTGCCCCATCGACGCCGGCGGTTTGGATTAGCTCTGCCATCCGCGTCAAACCCCAGCGCACGCGGTTCTTGGCCGTGTTCAAACTGCAGTCCATCGCGTCGGCGATTTCCTGGAACTTCAAGCCGCCGAAAAATCGCAATCGCAGCGCGTCGGCCTGCACGGTGCTCAACCGCGACAAATGCGATTCGAGCTGCGCCGCGCGCTCCTTGGCCAACAGCTCGCGAAGCGGCGAAGCGCCAACCGCGTCGCGATCACCAGCCGCCGCGGCCGCATCGCAGTCGTTGGGCCATGGTTCCAGCGGAACGCTGCGCATCCGGCGGTGATAGTGGCTCGCACACTGGTTGAGCAGAATCGTCCACAACCAGGTGCAAAAGCTAAAGCGAGGGTCGTAGCTGGCGCACGATTTGAACGCCGCCAGAAAAGTTTCCTGCACCACGTCCTCGGCCCAATCGCTGCGACCCAGCCGGCTGCGAGCCACGCGCAACAGCGCCGGCTGATAGCGCGCGGCCAGTTCGGCAAACGAGTCCGCGTCGCCGGCTTGCGCGCGGGCGATCAACTCCGCGTCGGACTCGTTGGATCGTCGATCGAACATGTCGCGTCGTTCCTTTCGAGAGCACGTCTGCTCTATTTTTGTCGCCGCCGCCTCGCGAAGCAAGCACGGATTTCACAAACTCGCGCATTCGCGCTGCGAGTGCCGTGCTGGGCAATCGCGCCGGCGTGCTGGCGGTTCGCCGGCGCTGAGCGTGCTGCGTGCGCAAAAGCCCGGCAGCTCCGCGCCAAGCCATTCGAACCTCGTCCCATCAGATCGCCTTTTTCAATTCGGTGTTCTTGAGGCGTTGTATTCCGACGAAGGTATCAAAAACCCCTGATGCAACAGCACGAACTTGCTCGAACGCGACGACGGAGCGAGACCGGCCTGCGGGGGGTACGAGGGGGCCGGCGCGCCGTGATTTTTCGACCCATTTTGCCGCTTCGCCACGCAAGGGTTTGGCTATGATAAAGAGCTATGAGCATCGGCGCGAACAAACCGGCCCTGCAATTCAGCCTGCGCTCCCTGTTGATGGGGTTCATTTGGCTGGCGTTCTTGCTGGGAATCTGCGTTCAATACCAGCGAACGAGCGCCAAGCAGCGTGAATTGATTGAACGGATCAGAGCGGCCGGCGCTTGGCCGATCGCGCCCGGGGGTGCCCCGCCGATTTCGCAGCCCGATCCCTCGGCAGACAGCAGGTTCGACCAGGCCGCGCCGCGATAAAACGCGCGGCGGTCTCCACCACAAGAAAATCGATCGATGCCCAAATTCATCAGCCACATCTTCGTCTGCTGCAACCGCCGCGAGCCAGGCCATAGCCGAGGGTGCTGCGACCCGGACGGCAAGCATGAGCTGCGCGATTGCTTTAAAAAAGAATTGAAGCGCCGCAATCTCGGGCCGCTCGTGCGCGCCAATCAGTCGGGATGTCTCGATCAATGCGAATTGGGGCCCACGGTGGTCATTTACCCGCAAGGGATCTGGTACGGCAACGTTCAAGTGAAGGACGTGGCGCGAATTATCGAGCAAACGGTGATCGGCGGCCGGATAATCGAGGAACTGCTAATCCCCTAATCCCCCACGAGGCGCTCAATGCGAGGAAATGCTTGTAGCGATTGAGCTTTGCGCCGCGCGCTCAGCGGTCGCGCCCCTGGGCCGGGTGAGGTGAAGAAACCCGAATTTCCTTGCCAGCTTGCCTGGCGAGTGTGTATATTCGCTGTTTGAGGCTTGGCAGGCCGAAGGTCTGGCCCCTGGTGGCGGCCGCTTTCCAGCCCACGCCCGAAAAACACCAGTCGCGGTCTGGCGTTTGGCTGTCGCCGAGCGCGCGGCCGTCGGCGCCCGCCGGTTCGTTTCCAGCCTCAGCGAGCTTGTATCCAGCCCAAGCCAGACAGCGGAGAGCGGTTTATGATCTGCGCCAGGGGGTTTGCAATTCCAGCGTTGGTCGCGGCGGTCCTCCTGGGCGTGCCGCGCGCGATGGCCGAGGAAGCGGGCAATCAAAAAGCTCCCGCCACGGTCAGCTACTTCCGCGAGATCCGGCCGATTTTTCAAGTCCATTGCCTCGGCTGCCACCAGCCAGCCAAGGCCCTGGGCGAATTCGTGATGACCAACTTCGAGGGGCTTTTCAAAGGGGGCGAGAGCGCGCAAGCCGCCGTCGTGGCAGGCAAACCCGACGAGAGCTATCTGGTGACCCAGATCACGCCCACCGACGGCAAGGCCGAAATGCCCAAGGACAAGCCTCCCTTGGCCGAGGACCAGATCCAGCACATTCGCCAATGGATCGCCGAAGGAGCTCAGGACGACACGCCCTCGTCGGTTCGCAGCGTGATCGACATGGAGCATCCGCCCCGTTACGAAGCGGCGCCGGTGCTGACGTCGCTCGACTTCTCGCCGGACGACACGCTGTTGGCCGTCAGCGGTTATCACGAATCGCTGTTGCACAAAGCGGACGGCTCCGGCCTGGTCGCCCGCCTGGTCGGGCAGTCGGAGCGCATCGAGTCGCTGGCCTTCTCGCCGGACGGAAAATCGTTGGCCGTGACCGGCGGTTCGCCGGGGCGCCTGGGCGAAGTGCAGGTGTGGGACCTCGACTCGCGAAAGCTCAAGTATTCGCTGCCGGTCACGTACGATACCGTGTACGGCGCAAGCTGGTCGGACGACGGATCGAAAATCGCCTTTGGATGCGCCGACAACACGTTGCGGGCCATCGATGCGGCCACGGGCAAACAGGTGCTGTATCAAGGAGCGCACAGCGATTGGGTGCTCGACACCGTGTTTTCGAAAGAGGGCACGCACTTGATTTCCGTCAGCCGCGATCGCTCGATGAAGCTTGTGGAGGTGGCCACCCAGCGGTTCGTCGATAACATCACGAGCATTACGCCCGGGGCGCTCAAGGGCGGTTTGGCGGCCGTCGATCGTCATCCCAAGAAGGACGAGCTGTTGATCGGCGGCGCCGACGGCGTGCCCAAGATCTATCAAATGTTGCGGACCAAGGCCCGGGTGATCGGCGATGACTTTAATCTGATCAAGGCCTACGAGGCCGCGCCGGGACGTATTTACGACGCCCACTTCAACGCCGATGGGAGCCGGTTCGTGGTTGGCAGCAGCCTGGACGGCGCGGGCGAGGTGCGGATTTACGAGACCGACAGCGGCAAGCTGCTGCACAAGCTCGAAGGCCAGCACGGGCCTGTGTACGCCGTCAGCTTCAGCACCAGCGGCAAAGTTGTGGCTTCCGGCGGCTTTGACGGATTGGTGCGATTGAACGACGCCGAGAGCGGCAAGTTAATCAAGGAATTTTCCCCCGTGCCCGTCGAAGCGACCAAGGTCGCGGCCGGAGAATAAGCTTCGACCCATGGACGATGTAAACCGTTTCCACGCGATAGGAAGTTTGCCATGAAACATTGCTTGTCCGTGATCGGCTGCCTGGGATGCGCCATGGCGCTCGCGCTGCTTGGGCATGCCGCGGCCACGCCAAACGATCGATTGCCCGAGGGCGCCAGCGTCGTCGCGTTGGAAGCGCATCCCGAGCGAATCACGCTGGACAACAGGTATGCCTACAAGCAAATGCTGCTCACGGCGCGGCTGGAAAATGGCGATCGGCTTGACGTGACCCGCATGTCCCAGGCCGCCGTTTCCAACGACCTGGCCAGCGTTTCACCGAGTGGAGTCGTGCGGCCCAAAGCGGACGGCGAAGGCGAGATCGCGTATAGCGTGGGCGGCCAGTCGATCCGCGTGCCGCTGGCCGTGTCGGGGCAAAAGGCCGACTACAACACGAGCTTCGTGCGCGACGTGATGCCGGCCCTGTCGAAGATGGGCTGCAATGCCGGCACGTGCCACGGCTCGCTCAACGGCAAGAACGGCTTCAAACTCTCGCTGCGCGGTTACGACCCGCTGTTCGATCATCGCGCGCTCACCGACGACATCGCCAGCCGGCGCATCAACCGCGCTGCGCCGGACCAGAGCCTGATGCTGCTCAAGCCCGCCGGAGTGATTCCGCACGTGGGCGGCGTGGTCACCCAGTTCGGCCAACCGTACTACGAGCTGGTTCGCTCGTGGATCGGCGGCGGCGTGAAGCTCGATCTCGACAGTCCGCGCGTGGCCAGTATCGAGATCTTTCCAAAAAACCCGATTGTGCCGATGCCCGGCATGACGCAGCAAATGCAGGTCTACGCCGCGTACTCGGACGGCGCCGTGCGCGACGTGACGCTGGAAGCGTTTATCGACAGCGGAAACACCGAAGTGGCCGAGCCCGACAAGTTGGGTCTGGTAACGGTGGTTCGCCGCGGCGAGGCGCCGGTGCTGGCCCGCTTTGAGGGGGCCTACACCGCGACCACGATTACCGTCATGGGCGATCGCAGCGGCTACGAATGGAAAGACGTGCCGGCCAATAATTTCGTCGATGAGCTGGTGTACGAGAAGCTGAAACGGGTCAAGTCGCTGCCGAGCGAGCTATGCACCGACGCCGAGTTTATCCGCCGGGTGTCGTTGGATTTGACTGGCCTGCCGCCCACGGCCGAGGCGGTGCGGTCGTTTGTCGCCGACACGCGCGACACGAAAGTCAAGCGCGACGAGTTGATCGATCGACTGGTGGGCGGCGGCGACTACATCGAGCTGTGGACCAACAAGTGGGCGGATCTGTTACAGGTCAATCGCAAGTTTCTCGGCGAGCAGGGAGCATTTGCCCTACGCGACTGGATCAAGCAGGCCGTGTCGAGCGACATGCCGTACGACAGGTTCGTCTACACGGTGTTGACGGCCAGCGGCTCGACGCTGGAAAACCCGCCGGCGGCCTACTACAAGGTCCTCCGCACGCCGGAAGAAACGATGGAAAACACGACCCAGTTGTTCCTGGGCGTGCGGTTTACTTGCAATCATTGCCACGACCATCCCTTCGAGCGCTGGACGCAGGGCCAGTACTATCACCTGGCGGCTTACTTCGCCCGGGTCGGTCGCAAGGAAGATGCGGCCAGCGAGGGCCGCAAGATCGGTCAAACCGCGGTCGAGGGCGGCGCCCCGCTGGTCGAAGCCATTTTCGATGCCCCCTCGGGCGAAGTGCTCGACGGCAGCAGCGGCAAGCCGGCCACTCCGGCCTTTCCCTTCGCGCATAACGACCCGCCCTCGGGCGCCGCGCCGCGTCGCGAGCAGTTGGCCAAATGGCTCACCTCGAAAGAGAACCAGTATTTTGCCAAGAGTTACGTGAATCGCCTGTGGGGCTACCTGTTCGGCCGCGGCATCATCGAACCCATCGATGACATTCGCGCGGGCAATCCGGCCACCAATCCCGAACTGCTGGAGAAATTGACGAGCGAGTTTGTTGCCAGCGGCTTTGACATGCAGCACATGCTGCGCACGATTTGCAAATCGCGCGTGTACCAATTGTCCATCGTTGCCAATAAATGGAATGAGGGCGACGACATTAACTTCTCGCACGCCGTCGCGCGCCGCTTGCCGGCCGAAGTGCTCTACGACTCGATCCAACGATCGACCGGGTCGGTGAGCCGTCTGCCGGGCGTGCCCGCCGGCTTTCGGGCCGCACAATTGCCCGACGTGGGGCTGACCTTGCCCAGCGGGTTCTTCGAAGTGTTTGGTCGCCCGGCGCGCGAAAGCTCGTGCGAATGCGAGCGCAGTAGCGGCATGATGCTGGGGCCCGTGATGACCCTGGTCAACGGACCGACGATCGCCGAGGCGATTGCCGACCCCAATAATGAAATCGCCAGGCTCGTGGCTTCCCAGCCCGACGATGCCAAGGTCGTCGACGAGCTGTTCGTCCGCATTCTGTGCCGGCCCGCGGCCCAGAGCGAAATCGACGCCGGCATCCAGGCATTGCACTCCGGTGGCGGCGAACTCGATCAATTGCGCGCCCAACTGGCCGATTACCAGGCCAAGCTCGACGCGAAACAGGGCGAGTGGGAGGCCAGCCAGGTCGCACCGAGTTGGAAGACGCTCGAGCCGGTGGAACTGAAATCGAGCATGAATGCCAGCTTTGCGAAACAACCCGATCAATCGGTGCTGGTCGAAGGCACCAACGCCCGCGGCAGTTATACGGTCGTGCTCAACACCGATCTGGCTGAGTTGACGGCGATCCGGCTGGAATTGCTGGGCGATGCAAAACTGCCGGGCGGTGGGCCGGGCCGGGCATCCAACGGCAACCTGGCGCTGTCGGAGCTTCGCGCCACCGTGGCCTCCCAGGCCGATCCTGCCAAATCGATCGCGCTGGCCTTCCAACGAGCCACGGCCGATTTCAGCCAAGAGAACCTGGTGGTGACCAACGCCATCGACGGCAATCCGCAAACGCATTGGGCCATCTTTCCGCAGGTCGGCAAAAATCACTTCGGCATCTTCGAGGTGAAGGACGAGGTAAAGTTTGATGGCCCCATGCAATTGACCCTCTCGCTCGATCATCAATTGGACGAGCAACACACCATCGGCAAGTTCCGCGTCGCGGTCACTTCGGCCCGGCTGCCGTTGAACCTCGACCCGCCGCCCGACAATATCGTCCAGATTCTGGCAATTGCGCCCGCGGCGCGCAGCGAAGTTCAAGCGTCCGAGCTGGCCGGTTTCTACCGCGCGCGCGACGCCAATTGGGTGCGATTGAATCAAGCGGTTGCCGCCATCGCCAAACAGCAGGAGAACCAGCGGCTGACCGGAGCGCAGGATTTGGCCTGGGCCTTAATCAACAGTCCGGCGTTCTTATTCAACCGCTAGCGGCAAGGTACCGTCGCCGAAACGATCTGGGGTCCTCGCCGCCGCGCGGCAAAGCCTCCTCCGTGGTCGCGCGGGCACGCCGAACGCTTGCCAAGGCGAGCGCAAGCGAGAACAATAACGGTTAATTCTCGCCCTCGGCGAGATACCCCAACCACTTCGAGCCCAGTCGTGTACGTCGAAACGCACTCGCTCTCCAAGCGCTATGGCCAGTTCACCGCGCTCGATCGTTGTTCATTCGGCGTCCAGCGCGGCGAAGTCGTCGGCTTGTTGGGACCCAACGGCGCCGGTAAGACCACGCTTCTGCGTTTGCTGATGGGCTATCTGCGCCCCACTGAGGGAACCGCGTCGATCGACGGGCTGGACTGCTATCGCCAATCGTGCGAAGTGCACCGCCGGGTTTCCTATCTTCCCGGCGAAGCCAGGCTGTTCCGCACGATGCGCGCTCGAGACGTGATCGACTTTTTCACGGCGGTGCGGCGGGACGGCAGCGGGCCGCGCGCCGTGGCATTGGCATCCGGCCGCTTTGGTTTGGATCTTTCGCGAAGCGTCACTGCGATGTCGACCGGAATGCGACAGAAGCTGGCCTTGGCCGTCACCCTGGCGGTCGACACGCCGCTGGTGATCCTCGACGAGCCGACTTCGAATCTCGACCCGACGGTGCGCTCCGACGTCGCGGCCCTGGTCAGCGAAGCCAGGCAGGCAGGCCGCACGATCGTTTTCTCCTCGCACGTCATTTCCGAAGTGGAGCAGGTTTGCGATCGGGCCCTCATTTTGCGCCAGGGACGCGTCGTGCACACCCAGGTGGTCGCCGACTTGCGCCGCAAGCATCGCATTCGCGCGCAATTGACCGGCAGCCTGCCGCCGGTGCCCGAATCCTTCAACGGGCATGTGACCGTGGCAACCAACGGGCGCGGCGGTTTGATGATCGAAACGCCGGGTGAACTGTCGGGCTTGCTGGGATGGCTGGCCACCCTGCCCTTGGCCGAAGTCCATATCGAACCCTTGGGGTTGCGGGCCCTTTACGACCAGTATCACGGCTCGTGAGTTTCGCGGAATTTCGGGATGGCTCCATGAACGCCGCTCTGTGGAAAAAAACGCTGTACGAATCGCGCTGGCTGCTGTTGGGTAGCGCGGCGCTGATGTTCGCCGTGCACTGGCTGCGAGTCTGGATCAGCAGCTTCTTTTCCATTAGCGCCTTGCAGGGCATGTTCAGCTTCATGCCCGAACTGGTCGAGCAACTGCTGCCCGTTCCATTCTCGCAGATCGCCACGTCCGCCGGACGGATCGCCGTGGCCTACGACGATCCGATCGTGCTCTTGCTGGTCACGGTGTGGGCGATTTCGCGCGGTTCCGACGCAGTCAGCGGCGAATTGAATCGCGGCACGATGGAAATGGTTCTGGCGCAACCGATCCGCCGCTTGGATGTGCTGGGAACGCAAGCTGCGGTAACGCTGGGCGGAGCGGCGCTGTTGGCTGCGGCAGCCTTGATGGGCACCAGCGTCGCCTTGGCGACGATCACCCTGGAGGAAAGCGTGTCGCCGAGCGTCTTCGTGCCTGCGGCCCTGAACCTGTTCGCCATGACGGTCTTCTTGGCCGGTCTCACGACCATGGTTTCTTCCGGCACCAACTATCGCTCGCAGACGATTGGAATCGTGGGCGGTTTTTACGCCATTTCAATGATCGTAAAAGTCGTGGGTCGTCTGGCGCCGGGTTGGAAGTGGCTGACCTTTGCCTCGTTCTTTACGCCCTTCGAACCCCAATTGCTGGTCGCCGACCTGACCAAGGCTTGGAGCCTGTCGGTGGGGACCGCCGACGGATCGTTCGAGCTGGGCGGACTGGGCTATGACAGCATTTTGATCGGCCTGGGGTTGGGTTGCTACGTGGCCGCGGCCATCGTTTTTTGCCACCGCGACTTGCCTGCCCCGCTATAAAATTAGGCAGGCGTGGAAAAATGAGACTGGCTCCGAGCCAGATCGCACTGAAGCCCGTGAAAAACCATGTCCGCGAGGTGCCTGTCCCAATTCTTCAACGGGCAGTTGGGCAGCTTCGACGCGAGTTTTCGAATGCACGCGCGTGCCACGTGCGATGGCACGAATCTTGCGGCCAAGTCGCGCGGGGGCGGCGCGGAACTCGCATAGCATCGTTTTGCCATTGGCGTCATAATACGGCCGCCTACGCCCCCCAGCTACGAATGACAAGGAGCCACCATGGTGTTGCGCCCCAACTACTTGCAATGGTTGTTGTCCGTGGCCGCAGTGCTGGCTTGCGGCGCGGTCCACGGAAATGAGGACGGGCAATCCCTGCTGGACCAGGCCACGGACACCAAGCTCGCGGCCGAAAACGTGGCCGACCTGAACCAGGTCATCAAGCTCTGCCAGGACGCCCTCAAAGCCGGGCTGGACGAAGGCAACACCAAGTTTGCCAACGGCTTGCTGGCCAGCACCTTGACGCAACGGGCCGAGCTGGTTTGTCACGAGTTGTTCGAGCAGCCCGTGACCCCCAACCGCGGCCGCAAGCTCGTGCAAATGGCCCTGGCCGATTTGGAACAGACGCTCAAGATCGACTCCGAGCAAGGCGAGGCGCAGTACTTGATCGGCCGCTTGTACGCTCATCTGGGCGAGGGAGAAAAGGCACTCAAGGCGCTTGACGAGGCCGTGCGACTTTCCGCGGACGAACCGCAGACGAAAGCCAGAGCGCTGATCATCCGGGCCAATTTGAAGCAGGATGCCGACCAGCGGCAAGCCGATTACGACGAAGCGGTGAAACTCACTCCGCGCGATGCGAACGTGTTGCGGTTCCGCGGAATGCACTATCTGACGCAAAACAAACTCGATGCGGCAATCGCCGATCTCGACGCCGCGATCGAGCTGGATCCGAAAGACGCGGACACCCACGAGGCTCGCGGCGTGGCGCTGTCGCTGGCGCAAAAATACGACGAGGCGCTGGAGAGTTTCAACAAGGCGATCGAGCTGGAGCCCAACGAAGCGGCGGCCTACACGCATCGCGCGCGAATTCGAGCCATGAAAGGCGACATGCCCGCCGCGCTGGCCGACGTGGAACGATCCTTGAAACTGCAGCCGGGGTCGGTGGCGGCCTTGCAACTGCACGCCAGCTTGTTGGGCAATGCCGGAAAATTCGAAGAGGCGCTGACGGACTTGAACGTCTTGCGCCGGGCGATGCCGGATAACCCCGAGTTGCTCTTGCACATCGCCAGCGTGTATCAGGCCGCCAAGCAGCCCCACAAGGCCATTGCCACGTACGACCACATCGTCGAAACCCACCCCAAGGTCGCGGCCGCTTTTCGCGGTCGGGCCGATGCGCATTTGAGCGCCGGAAACCAGGCCCAGGCCGTCGCCGATTACGAAGCGGCGTTGCAGTTGGAGCCCAAGAACAGCGGCGTGCTCAATAATCTGGCCTGGGTTCTGGCCACGTCGCCCGAGAAGAAACTGCGCGACGGCAAACGCTCGATCGACCTGGCCAAGTTGGCCTGCGAAGTCACCGAGTATAAACAAGCCCATATCTTAAGCACGCTGGCCGCCGGCTATGCCGAGACGGGCGATTTCGAAACGGCGATTACCTGGTCAAAAAAGGCCGTGGAAAGCGGCGGCGAGGAAATCAAGAGCCAGCTCAACAAGGAGCTGGAAAGCTACCAGGCGGGCAAACCCTGGCGCGAAGCTTCGCCGCCTCCCGATGCCGCGGCGGATCAGGCCGCTCAGCCCGAAAAAAACGCCGCACCGGGAAACGAGGACACCGCTCGCACGAAGTCCAGGGGCTAGCGCGTGGATCGGCAGCAGGCGTGGGAGCTGGTTTGCCAATATACCGCCAGCGATAGCTTGCGCAAGCACATGCTGGCCGTCGAAGTTGCGATGCGGGCTTACGCCCGTCGCTTCGCCGCCGACGAAGAGACCTGGGCGATCGTGGGCCTGCTGCACGATTTCGACTACGAGCGCTGGCCCAACCCGCCCGACCATCCGCTTCAGGGTGCGGCCATTCTGACCGAGCAGGGCTATCCCGAGCACGTCATCTATGCGATCAAGTCGCACGCCGACTATCTGACCGACTGCCCGCGCAAGTCGCCGCTGGACAAAACGCTCTATGCGTGCGACGAATTGGCCGGGTTTATCACCGCCGTGGCCAAAGTGCGGCCCGAGCGAATTCATGGCCTCAAAGCCAGCAGCGTGAAAAAGAAGTTCAGGCAAAAGAGCTTCGCCGCGGCGGTCCGCCGCGAAGACATCATCCAGGGCGCCGCCGACCTGGGCGTCGACCTCGATGAGCACGTGCAGTTCGTCATTGACGCCATGACTTCAATTGCCGCCGAGCTGGATCTGAACCCCGCGGCCGCCGGCTAAGTGGCGCGACTGCCGTACAGGCAATCTCCACGCGCCTTTGCTCCTCGTGCGCCAAAAAACCCAGCCCAGACTATGGCAAGCGGCGCTCGTCCTACCTAAGATACGGGCGCTAGCGGAGTGGGCCATCATCGAGCGCCGCAGGTGCGAAAATCGCCAGCGGCGGATCCCCAAGGCGACGAACGGAACAAGGAACAAAGTCGATGCACTCGCGGGCACGTCGACCAACAGCCTCGCGACCGGCCCGGATCTCCGAGCGTCGGCCGAACCGTTTTGGGCCGCGCGTACCGAAGCTGTTTCTCGCGAGTTGTGCGGTATTGTGTGGCGCCACGCGTCTGCTGGCGGCCGACCTTCCGACTGCTATTTTCGTGATGAAGACCGACGGCACCGCCGTGCGCAAGGTCGCGCAAGTCGACGGCTATGAAAAGCACGGCTCGCCCCATTGGTCGCACGACGGCAAACGACTCGCCTTTGACGCCTATGAAGGTCCCGCTGACGCGAAGAAATTCTTCGTGATCAACATCGATGGCACGGGACTTGTCGAAATGGGCGAGCACGCCATGCCGCACTGGTCGCCCGACGACAAGCAATTGGCCTATCAAAGTTACGGCAACGGCACCGTCCGCCAGGGCATTTGGGTGCAGAATATCGACGGCAAGGGACGCAATTGGCTGGCCGATGGCTTCTCTCCGCGCTGGTCTCCCGACGGAAGTCAAATTGCCTTGGTCGCGGGCGGGCGCACTCTGCACGTGCTCGACCTGCTCGAAGGCGGAGAGCGAAACCTGCTCGACGAGCCGTTTGACAACGTCTCGGGCGGGTTTGATTGGTCGCCCGATGGAAAATGGCTGGCATTCATGGGGGACCGCAACAACCGGCGCGAGCTGTTGATCGTCAGCGCGGCCGGCGCGAGCCAAAGCCTGAAGACACGATGGAGCGGAGACTTGAGCGGCAGCGTCGCCTGGTCGCCCGACGGCAAGCAACTAGCGTTCAGCCTCGACCAGAAAATTCATTTGATCGACGTTGACGGCGGGCGACGTCCCACGCTGATTCCGGGACAGGAAGGGAGCAATCGCGAACCGGCCTGGTCTCCGGACGGCCAGTGGCTGGCCTTTTCGAGCGAGCGGAAGAGCGGCGACGCGCCACAAAGGCCGGTCGCGAAGCGCGTGCCCATGAAACTTGAAGAAGTCCTTCGCCATCCGAAGGGAACCGACGTGTACGGCGTGGCCTTCACGCCCGACGGCCGTCGCGCGGTTTTTGGCGGCAGCTCACACCGAGCGGGCATTCAGGTCTGGGACCTTGCCGGCGGCCAGGTCAATGACTTCAATCTGCCGGGCGTGTGGCTTGCCTTGTCGCCCGATGGCCGCCAGTTTGCCACGTGTGCGCTCAGCCAAAAAATCCTGCTCGTCGACACCGAGACCGGCAAGGTCACTCGCGAGTTGCATCCGGGCGACGTCAGCGCCGCGCTGGCTTATTCGCCCGACGGCATGCGGCTGGTGGCTGGCTGTTTGAACAAGCGGGCCGTGGTGATGAATCCGCAGACTGGCAAGGAAATCTCCACGTTCAAAAATCACACAGATTGGGTAACCCGCGTCGTTTTCTCGCCCGACGGAAAAAACGTGATTTCCGTATCGCACGACAAATCGCTGCGGGTGTGGGATGCAACGACAACGACGGAAATTCTGGCGATCGAGCATCCCGAACCCGTGTGGGGCCTGGCCGTGTCGCCTGACGGCGGACGAATTCTAACTGGCACCGGCGGATCGCTCGTCAAACGCTCGGATCTGATTTTGCACCCGGGAAGCGATAACACGCTGCGGCTTTGGAATTCGGCCAACGGGCAGCTCATTCGTGAAATGAAGGGGCACTCTGAAACCGTGTTTACCATCGATTTCTCGCCCGACGGGTTGCTCGCCGTCTCGGGAGGTTGGGATAATACGATTCGGCTGTGGGACCTGGAGACGGGCACCGAACTCAGTCGCATCGATGGCTCGGGCGGCGTGATGCAAGTCAAGTTTTCGCCCGACGGACAACAAGTGCTGGTCGCGGGCGGAGTCATCCGCACCAACGTCGGCCGCTTGCGGCAGGTACCCAACGAACAAGTGCGGCTCTATCACCTGGTGGAAAACACCGAAGCCGGCTGTGCGGCCCCCGCCCAGAATTAGCGACGTGCAAGAAACTCTTTGTTTGTAAGGCCAGGTTATGACTGACGATCCCGACAAGAATTCGCAAGCCGCGGAAGCCGCCGACTTGCCTCCCTCGCCTGAAGTTCTCAAGGCCGCCTACAAGGCCTTCAAGAAGAGGCTCAAGCTCACGCAGCTCGACGACGCGTCGCGAATTGGACGCGGCCCGATGAGCTCGGGACAGAATTCCACGATCACCGGCATCACGCCGCCCGACCAATATCCGCGTCGCGTGTGGGAAGAGCTTGTCAAGCAGGGTAAGCTCAAGCACGCCAGCCACGGCATGTATTCACTTGCCCAGTGACTCTGTTGCACACTGACTCTGTCGGAAACGCGCGCGTGAAATGCTCGCGACGGCCAAGCGAGCGCCATTGATTTGATCAAGTGTGCACCG
>JBGQHN010000075.1:0-15359 GCA_041497975.1 Planctomycetia bacterium
GGATATTTGAGCGGAGATGCCGTGCCGCCGCCGTCGCCAATATTGCCAACACCGTGCAGCACGTCCGCGCGTGCCGTGGCCGCGAGAAAACAGCCGAACGTGACCAGAAAAGCGGTGCATGTCCGACGTAGCGTGGTGTTCAAGGCAGGGTCCTTCAGAAAAGTTCCGGAATTAGCGAACCTCGCGCTGCAGAAAGAATTGAACCGCATCGACATCAAGACTATCGGACCGGACCGCATTGTTCAAGAATTTACCAAGGAAATCTCGACGTTTTCGAGAACCTCGTCTCGCGGCTACAGGTCTTTGGTGATGTCGAGTGATCGGCGCACCAGCGCCATGAAAACGAAGTCTCGTCGCGCAGGAATCGCCATTTGATCCATAGACTTCACGGCTCTTGCTCTGCGCGGCAGGCGCGATGACAATGAGGGTTTGCAATTCGGCACGCTGACGGCTGCCGAGGGCAACTCGCTTTTTTGAGACCCTTCCATGCCAAATTCCGCGATCAGTCAGGTTCCCGACCAGGCCGGACGATTCGGCTCGTTTGGCGGGCGCTATGTTCCCGAAACGTTGACCCGCGCGCTCGACGAACTGGCCGCTGAATACGAGAAAGCGAAGGTTGACGCGGGATTTCAAGCCGAACTCGCCGACCTGCTGACCAACTACGTGGGCCGCCCGTCGCCCTTGTATCACGCCCGGCGACTGAGCCAGCAGGGCGCGGGCGCGCAAATCTATCTCAAGCGCGAAGACCTCAACCACACCGGCGCCCACAAAATCAACAACACGCTGGGACAGGCGCTGCTGACGATTCGCATGGGAAAGAAACGAGTCATCGCCGAGACCGGCGCCGGCCAGCACGGCGTGGCCACCGCCACTGCGTGTGCCCGGTTCGGCCTGGAGTGCGTGGTCTACATGGGCGAGGAGGACATCCGCCGTCAGCAGCCCAACGTTTTCAGCATGCGGTTGTTGGGGGCCGAGGTGCGGCCGGTCACGAGCGGCTCGCGCACGCTGCGCGACGCCATCAACGAGGCCATGCGCGACTGGATGAGCTCGGTCGAAACCACGCACTACATCCTCGGCTCCGTGGTCGGACCGCACCCCTTTCCGCTGATCGTACGCGATTTTCAGTCGGTCATCGGCCGCGAAACAATCGAACAATCGCGGCGGCAGATCGGCCGGCTGCCTGACGTGGTCGTGGCCTGCGTCGGCGGCGGCAGCAATGCCGCGGGCATGTTCTATCCACTGGTTTCCGAGAGCGGCGTGGAGCTGCTGGGCGTCGAAGCGGGCGGACGCTCTTCAATGCCCGGCGACCATGCCTCGCCCTTGTCCTATGGTCAGCCCGGAATCTTGCACGGCAGCTACAGCTATGTGATGCAGGACGAAGACGGACAGACCTGCGACGTGCATTCGGTGTCGGCCGGCTTGGACTATCCCGGCGTCGGGCCAGAGCACAGCTATTGGAAGGACTCGGGCCGCGTGACGTACACCTCGTGCCGCGACAGCGAGGCTTTGGCGGCGTTTCACACCTTGGCGCGAACCGAAGGTATTTTGCCCGCGCTGGAAAGCTCGCATGCCGTGGCCAAGGCGATCGAACTGGCCAAAACGCGCCCGGCCCGGCAAACGATCGTCGTCTGCCTGTCCGGCCGGGGGGACAAGGACGCGGCCGAGATCGCGCGATTGATGGCCGGCAAGGACGCACGTTGAGACCACCCTATGTCGCGCATCGACCAGCTCTTCGCACAACTTCGCCGCGACCGCCGCAAAGCGCTGATGCCGTTTGTGACCGCCGGCGATCCGGACCTTGAATTCACCGCGGCGGTCATTCGCGAGCTGGTCGCGCGCGGCAGCAGCCTGTGCGAAGTGGGCATCCCCTACAGTGATCCGATCGCCGACGGGCCGGTGATTCAGGCTTCGTACACGCGCGCCTTGGCGCACAATATAAAACTGGCGAGAATCCTGGAGATGCTCTCGCGAGTCGCACCGCAAGTCTCGGCTCCGATCGTGACCATGGTCAGCTATGCGATCGTCTACCGCCACGGGCTGGGCAAGTACGTCAACGACGCCCAGCGCGCCGGGGCGGCCGGCGCGATCGTGCCCGACCTGCTGGTCGAAGAAGCCCCCGAATTTGCAAAACTCTGCCGGGCCGCCGACTTTAGCCTCATACAGCTGGTCACGCCCACCACGCCGCGCGAGCGGGCATTGCGAATCGCGGAAAGCTCGACCGGGTTTTTGTATTACGTCTCCGTGACAGGCATCACGGGCGAGCGCACCGAATTGCCGCAAAGCCTGGTCGACAACGTCGGTTGGCTGCGCGAGCGGACACCGCTGCCGATCTGCATCGGCTTCGGCATCAGCCAACCCCAGCACGTGCGAATGCTGGCCCCAGTCGCCGACGGGCTGATTGTTGGCTCGGCCGTCGTGCGGCGGATCGCCGAAGCGGCGACCAGGCCGCGGGATGCGGTTCTTAAGGACGTCGGCAACTACGTGGCCAGCCTGGTCAAGGCGCTGGATTCCGCCTAGCGATCGAACCGTCGACCTGCGGCGCCCTACACCGTCACGCTGTCGTCGCGTGGGCGAGCGTCGAACGAGAATTCGACGTCGTCGATGCGGATGAAAGCCTGGAGTTCGGCAAGCACTGGCGAGACGCCAGTGCCACCCGCGGAAAGATCGAGCACGCCCGGCGTGACTTTTTCCACGATCACCGCCACGCCAATGCCGCGGCTGGTTTCCATGGCGCCGCCGTCCTGGCTGCGCAACGTTGCCGAGACTTGAAACTTCTCGTATTTCGGCCGTCCGGGCTCGGACCATGCAGGCTGGAAATCGAGGGTTGCAAATTGACGGTGTTGCCGGTGGTCTTTTTTTAGATCCAGGAATCCGAAGATCACCAGACGGCATACAAAATTCTTCAAAAACACGTCGCGATAGAACTCGCCGCTGGCGCCCGCGCCGGCGGCATGAACCGTGAAGGTGAACTTTCCGGCCCGTGGGCTGCGCACTTCCTGCGAAAGCATGGCGCGGGCCGCCGGCGGAATTGGCCCCAAAGAGCTCGTCGTGCCGAGGCCGAGGCCGAGCGCCGCGTGAAACTGTCCGCCGTGCGAGGTGGTCGCATCTTTGATCAGGGCCACCGAAAGCCGACCCGCGTTGTTCTGCGAGTCGATCGGCGACGCCTGCCAGGTCTTGGGCCGCTCGGCGGTTCCGTGCGGCGCGAGCGGAGTGCCGCTTTCGAAATTGGTGTCGCGCAATTGCCGCTCGTCAAAGGACGGCACGAGCGACAGATCGCCCTGGGCGCTGGCCCGCTCGCTCGTCGCCGGACCGGTTCCCAACAGCTTCCACAACGGCTCGCCCTTGGTAACCGGCAACGGTCGGCCCGCGCGATCGCGAAACGTGGATTCGTGGCCGACGCCCAGCAAGTGAAAGATCGTGGCGGTGAGTTCCTGTGGCTGCACGCGGTTGGACAGCGGATAGCCGCCGGTCTTTTCGCTCGAACCATACACCTGACCGCCGCTGACACCCGCGCCGGCCATCACGAAGCTGAATACGTGGCCCCAATGATCGCGGCCGCCAAATTGGTTGATCTTTGGCGTGCGACCGAACTCGGCAATGGCCACCACCAGGGTTTCGTCCAACAGCCCGCGCTCGGCCAGGTCTTCGATCAGGGCCGAAAATCCGACGTCGAACATCGGGCAGAGCGTGTCCTGCAGACGGTCGGCGTTCTGGGCATGCGTGTCCCACATCGGATTATCGACCGCCGTATCGCCCGGCTCTCGCGGCCAGCCGACGTGCACCAAGCGCACGCCGGCCTCGATCAACCGCCGTGCCAAGAGGACGCACTGGCCCCAACGATTCTTGCCGTACCGCTCGCGAACTTTTTCCGGCTCGCGGCGAACCTCGAATGCCTGGCGAGCCTGCCCGGACGTCAACAGCCCAAAGGCCGCCTGGCGAATGTCGTCGAAATTGCGGATCGCGCCGGAGCGTTCGACTTCGTCCAGGTGTCGGCCGACTTGCTCGAAGAGCGAGAGGCGGCGCTCGAGTCTGAGCGGCGAAATGTCGCTTTGCAAACCGAGCCCGTCGACCTGGTAGTCTTCGGCCGATGGATCGCCGATAAAGCGGTCGGGATCCCACTGCGCGCCCAGGAACCCGGCCGTCTGACCGGCCGGGCGCACGTTGTCGTTGAGCCGCATGATGTCGGGAATCCAAACGCTGGAAAGCGCCGGCACGCGCTCGCTCGGTTTAAGCATCTTTAAAACCGAGCCAAAATAGGGCCAATCGCTGGGCTTGATCTCGCGAGCACTGCCGGCCGGATACTTTTCGCCGGTCAATACCCAATATCCGCTGGTGTCGTGCGTATTGTCGTCGGTCGACATCGAGCGCACGACGGCCAGCTTGTCGGCAACGCGAGCCACGCGCGGCAAAAGCTCGCAGAACTGAATGCCCGGCACGTTGGTCGAGATCGGCTTGAACGGTCCGCGAATTTCCAGCGGGGCGCCCGGCTTGGGATCGAATGTCTCGTGCTGCGGCGGACCGCCTTGCAGCCACAGGTAAATAATGTTCTTCGCCCGGCTGAACGTGGCATCGCTCGAGGTCGCGCCCTGGGCCTGGGCCCGCAAAAGCGCCGGCAGCGACAGCCCCAACAGGTTCAAACCGCCGATCCGCATCAGCTCGCGTCGCGAAATCCGATCGCACAGCGTATAGGGCCGGTCTTCGAGCGAAAGCATGGGCGTACGCCTCCCGGGGGGCTCCTGAAGCACTCCCAGTATATCCGAGCGGCGGCCGGAGAGAAGGCTGGAGGCCGGAGGTGGGACAGAACGAGGACGAAGACGTACGGCGGCGGCGCGATATCGTCTGCCGTTCCAATCGACACAACACCCCGTAAGAGGTTAGCGTTCCTCTGTTTCCCTCGGGCCTCCGGCCTCCAGCCTGTTTCTCCGGCCTCCAGCCTCCAGCCTGTTTCTCCTAACTTGACCCATGGGACCATGCCGACTTAAATGCAAATAGAGGCTTGCGCATTTTCGGATTTATGCGTAACGTCGGGTAAATCGGAACGCGGAGGTCGTAGTCCATGACTGCTGATCGTCCTCAGCTTCCCCTGCGGGACTTCTTTGCCGGGGTGGCGGAATACACGTTCGAATCTCGCCTGGGCATCGCCGATCCCCCGTTGGTCGACTATATCGCGGATCTGTTGGCTCGATTCATTCGCTCTGACAGTTTGTACTCGCTGCGCGATTTGTCGGGCAAGCGGCTGGGCGAAGTGGAGCATATGTTGGCCGAGGCCGATGCTCGCATCGGAGACGCCCGCCGCGAATTACATCGCCACATTGGCGACTTCACCCTCTTTTGGACCGGCGTCTATCCCGAAGCGCTCGGAGCACCGGGCGGCCGCACGCATCTGAAGCACGATCGCTTTGTCGATTATTGCCAGCAAGGGAAGCGGGCCTACTACATCGCCAGCACGATTCCGACCGAGAGGGAAGAAGTGGACAGCGACGTGCTCGAGCGGCTCAGCCACCAGTTCGAGGTGTGCGCCTACGGCTTGAACGAAGCCCGCAAGGAATGGGAACGTCGCGACCCCGACGGCAAATGGGGGCTGGTGGTGTTCAACTGACGCGGCGCCGCGTGTCGTCGTGCGCGGGCATCCGCGCACCATCGTCCCGCCCGACTAGATCACCAACCCCTTGGTGACCAGCATGAAGACGTCTTCCAGCGTGGGGTCTTTTTCGGCAAACGAGCTCATTCTGACCCCCGATTGCGTGAGCTGGGTCATGAGGGCGGCCACCTGCAAGTCGTCGGCCGCCATCTCGATCGTCGCCTGGTGATCTTCGATCTGCACGTCGCGCGTGTGCGGACAACTGCGGATGATCGTCAGGCCGAGGTCCATCTGTTCCACGAACCTGATTTCCACGATGCGGTTGCCGCGGATGCGGCGATACACTTCGTCGATTGGCCCGTGCATCAGCAATTGGCCGCGCTCGATGATGCCGATCGACGTGCAACAATCGGCCAGTTCGGTCAGGATGTGGCTCGATATCAAAATCGTTTTACCCATGCGGCGCAGCTCCTTGAGCAGCGCCTTGACCTCCAACCGGGCCCGCGGGTCCAGCCCGCTGGAAGGCTCGTCCAGGATCAACACGGGCGGATCGTGCACCAGTGTTTTGGCCAGGCAGAGCCTCTGCTTCATGCCTCGCGACAGGCTGTTGACGAAATCGTCGCGCTTGTGCATCAGGTCCAAAAGCTCAAGCACGTCGCCGATCACTTGCTTGCGCTTCGCGCGCGGAATCTGGTAGGCCACGGCGAAAAAGTCGAGGAACTCCCAAACTTTCATGCCGTCGTAGACGCCGAAGTTGTCGGGCATGTAGCCGACGCTGCGGCGCACGGCCAAGGGGTCCTTGTTGACGCTGTGGCCGTTGACGATGCCCTCGCCGTGAGTGGCTTTTAGCAACGTGGCCAGAAATCGAATCGTGGTGCTCTTGCCGGCGCCGTTGGGTCCGATGAAGCCGAACATTTCGCCGGCCTCGATCTTGAGGTTCAAGCAATCGACGGCCGTGAATTCGCCGTACTTCTTCGAGAATTCGATCAGTTCAATCATGGTTGCATTTCAAGGCACGGCCTCGGGCTCAACTTCCCTCGGTGCTCCAAGGTCGGTGGACCGCTCGGCCCGCAGATTCAGGTCCGGCAATGGCGGCTGACCCTGGGCGAACTGTAAATTGGCCACGACCAGGGTCGCCCGCCGCGCCTGGGCGGCCGCCGGCTCGATGCGCACGCCCGCCAATTCTCCTTCGCGCCAGGCCACCAATCGCACGTCGCCCGCTTGCAAGGAGCTCAAGTCTTGCGCGCATTCCACCAGCCGGCGCAGGCTCAAACGGCCTTCGCTGGAGGTGCCGGTCATGATCGATTGCTCGCGCAAGCGATCCAGCTCGGCCTGGTCGTACGGGCGAAAGGCCACGTCAAGCTTGGCGCCGGCCTCAACGTCGCCAAGCCAGGCCAATTCGACGACTTCGTTCTCGTCGTCCTGCCGCCGAATGATGGCCACGTCCGATAAGTCGAGGCTCGTGTTGTTTTCCAAGGTCGGCGCGTCTTCGGACTCCGAGCGCCAAACAAGGCTGCCGCCCATGTCGAACATCTGCTCGCTGTGCACCATGCCGGTCGAGTTTGACGAAACCGGGAATCCGCGCAACTGGCGATCACCGACGCTGGCCAGCGCGACGGTCGCGTGCCCCTGATCGCGCAGCAACTCGATATCGACCGAGAATGGCTGCGCGAGCGCCAAGGGGTCGTCGAAGTGCACGTCGTAACTGGTCGACAACGACGTGTAAAACGCCGTGTAACGCGTCAAATGGGCGCGGGGAAAATCGTTTTGTGCCTCGATCACCGCCACCTGGGTTTCGGCGCGGGCAAAACCGATGTCGAGTTGCGCCAACCAGATGACGGCCACTCCCCAGCCGATCGCCACGATCGGCACCGCGATCCAAGCCCATTCCACGCGCCCGAGCAGCCGAAACACCAGCCAATTCACCGGCACGATAACGACCAGGTAAATGCCCAACATCCACACTACGAACTCGCGCTGGGGCACCGAGATTCCGGCCGCGTCGCGCAAAGTCTGCCGCGCGGACGACGAGATCCAACTGAAATCGTTCCACGCGGCAACGCCCGAGGCCTTCTTATAGGCATCGACTTCATCCGACTCGCGATCGAGGTCGAAATTGGCGTTGGCGAGTGTCACTTGATTCGCGCCGGCGGCCGCCCGCACCTTGGCCTGCACGACCGACGCCGAGATGGCTTCGAACTTGGCATCTTTCGACGGCTCTTTGGGATCGTTCGCGTCGCGCGTAAAGAACCTCACGTTCGTAACGAGGCCGGGATCCAATTGATTTCCGCCATCGACAAATTCAAATCCGTCCCTATGGAGTGGAAAGGATCTCCTGGGCCGGCGCAGGATGCAAGAGTTGAAAAAACTGTCGAAGCATCGCCAGTTCCACAATTCGCGCTCGCTCAAGCGAAACGCCGTCGCCACGACCCGTCCGCGCCCCACGCGGCGTTCGACCACCAACTCACCCGTGTTGCGAACGAACTCGGCCTGCGGATGTTTAGCCAGCTTGACGCCAGACCAAGGCGCCGCGGGTTGCAAAATGCGTTGACCTTGGGCGTCGCTCAGCGACCAATGGGCGTTAAGCTCCGCCAGCGCCGCGGCGTCGATGGTCGTGGTTTCAGCCGCCGTTGCCGGCAGGTAGGGCTCCAAGAAAGTGCCTCGCAAGAGATCGAGCGAGAGCGGACCGCTGATGATCAAGCCTCCACCCCAATGCAGCCAATCCAACAGGGCTTGCTGCTGTTCGGGCGTAAGCGCGGTCGGCAGCACGTCGTCCCACACGATATATGCCATGCTGGTCCAACATAGGCTGTGCGTCGACAGCGCGAGCGGCTGGTTGGTTTGCGGAAGCACCAACCGATAATAGGCTGCTTCCTCGGGGTTGATGGGCCGTAGACCCCCGATGGGACTCACGCTCTCCAACAGCTTCAGAAACCGATAGCGGCTTGGATCGCGCGACAGCACCACCATGAAGTACTGAAAGGAGGGCATGTGCGAAAGCGTGTCCGGAAAAGCCTGCGACTGCTCGTTGTGCTGCCGGGTATACAAGCGATTGGAGATTTGCGTACTCGTGTGAGCACTACGCGCCGCGTAGAACAGCGCTTCCAGCGACTTTCGCTGGCCCTTGGGCAAGGCGATCGAACGCGACGTGATCAGGCAAAACGGGCTACGATCCAGCAGGATCGGGTTCTGCGCGATGTCCAACGGCGTCGACACCAACTCGCCGCCGAAATCGAAGTTGTTGGCCTTCGTTTCCACCAGCACGCTGGCCCAGTGCCCGGGTTTGATCGCTTGCACGATTCGCCCAGGGTCCTTCTGGGCGGGGTCAGTGAAGGACTTCTCGTTCGGCTCGGTGAAGACCTTGAACGTTTCGAAAGGAGGCTTGGGCTTTTCTTTCTTTTGAAGCTTTTCCAATTCCTTCTTGGCGTCGACGACCTCTTGCCGGGCGCAGCCTGCCACGGGCGCTAGCGACGTCAACGCCGCGAGGCCGAAAACGGCACAAGCCAGCCCCATGCCTCTCCCAATTTCGTGCCAGTAAAAGCGCATTACAATCCTCGTCACTACTCCTTGGTGAATGTAAGGCTTCTCTGTCGTCCTGGGAAGCATTGAGCAAACTTAACTGGGCCGTCTCGTGTTGCATCCACTCAAGCGCCCTGTTTGCATCATAACTCGACTCACGACCGTGCATCGCAAAACCACACTTCGGGCAGGCTACTGCCCATAGCGGGCCCGCAATCGCTCATAGTCTTCGGGCGTATCCATGTCTTCGAGGATCGAGGCCTGGTCGGCTTGTACGAATTCGATTGGGTAACGGGACAGTAGGGCATTGACGCCCTCATCGGCTGCCAACTGCCCCACCTCGGCCGCCAGCAACCAAGGGAACAAAACCGGGTGACCGCGACGAGTGCCGCAGCGCGGAGCCCAAATGCGCGGGGAATCGACTGCTTTGCACAAGCTCGCTTCATAGGCATCCAGCAGCGCGTGGATCGTGGCCGCCGTCAGGCCCGGAATGTCGGCCGGCGCCAAGAGCCATGCGTCCGTGGCGCACGGCTTGAACCTGGCGAAGTACTCGAGCGCGAGGAGGACCGAGACTTTCATTTCGCTGGGCGGTCCTGCGGGCTGAACCACTTCTGCGCCGCAGCCCGCGCACACTTCGGCAAGCTGCGCGTCGTGCGGGTGGACGACCACGACCACGCGGTCCACACGGCTTTCGCGCCAGACGCCGAGCACGTGCTCGATCATGGTCGAACTGCCCCAAGGCAGAAGCAATTTGGGTTGCCCCATGCGCTCGCTGCGCCCGGCGGCCGGAATGACGGCGAAGGATTGCATCGCAAACTCCTCGGACGTCCCAACTGTGCAACGACGGGTGCAACCCATCAGCGGCGACCTGGCTCGCGACTTCTTGGCCCCGCGATGCTAGGCGCCGTCGGCAACCAGGGCCGTCCGCTCGCGGGTATGGTGCCCGGCGATGCCCAAGTTACGGTGCGCGACCAGTTCGGCAGCAATGCTGACGGCAATTTCCATCACCGTCTGCGATCCGATGTCCAACCCCACGGGGGCATACACGCGCTCGAGCGCCGCGGACGAAACGCCTTCGGCCGCCAGATCTTCGAAAATGAGCTTGATCTTTCGCTTGCTGCCGATCATCCCCATGTAACGCGCGCCGCGATTGACCAGGTGGTACAGCGCTTCTTCGTCGTGGTTATGGCCACGGGTCACAATCAGGCAATAAGTATTCGGCGTGATTTCAAGGTTCGGAAGCACTTCGGCCATCGTGCCGGCAATTCGCCGCTGGGCGCGCGGAAAGCGGGTTTCGGTGACGTACTCGGCTCGATCGTCCACGATCCACACGTCGAAATCGAGCTCGGCCGCCAAATTGCCCACCGCCTGGCCGACGTGGCCGCCGCCGACAATCACCAATCGACAGCGCGGCAAAAGCGGAAGGTAGGCCACGCCACGCCGCGCGCTCGGGCGAGGACGGCTGGCCAGCGGCTGCAAGCCGTCGCGCACGACCTGGGGGGCCGCGTCGTTCTCCAGCGGCGCGCGCAGGTGATCGATCATGCGGCCTTCGGCGTCGAAGAGATAACTTGCCGAGTCCGTCAGCCCGCTTGCTTGGGCGTCGAAGACAATGGCCTCGGTCAGCCCCGCGCCCTGCGCGCTCAGATTGTGAACCCGGGCAAAATAATCTTGCTCGGCCGCGTGCGCCACGGGGTCGATCAAGACTTGCATTCTTCCGCCGCAGATCAACCCGTCGTCCCAGCCGTAGTCGTCGTCGAGTTGAAAGCGGACGACCGAGGCCTGTCCCGCATTCAAGGTGGCTAGCGCCTGACGCTTGACTTCGGCTTCCACACAGCCGCCGCCCAACGTGCCCGCCTGCGAGCCGTCGTCGAAGACGAGCATCGCGGCGCCGGCTTTCTGCGGCGTGGAGCCGCGCGTTTCGACGAGCCGGCAGCAAGCCACCCGCCGGCCATGCTGAACGGCCGTCAGGAGTTGATCGAGTAGTTCACGCATGATTGGAAAATGGTACGCTGGAATGGGATTGATCGCGGCGGAATTAGTACCGCGAGGGCGAACTTAACCGATTCAGTATATGTCAAGTGAGCGCGGACCGGCACTACCGCGCAGTGTTTTCGGCCCATCGTTTTGCGCTAAATCAAACCTATTGTCGAACGAAACGGGGGCAAAACCACGCATGGATCTCAAGATACGGCCCGAGCGCGGCGACGATTTTCCGGCGATCCGCAACGTCCACCGACTGGCCTTTGGGCGTGACGACGAAGCCCGCCTGGTCGATATCTTGCGGAGCGAAGGGTACTCACGGGTCTCGATGGTCGGCGAAGTCGATGCCCACCTCGTGGCGCACGTGTTGTTCAGCCACTTGTCGATCCGCCAGGCCAATGGCACGTTCGATGCTCTGGCCCTGGCGCCGTTGGCGGTCTTGCCGGAGTATCAAAACCAGGGCATCGGCGCGCGGCTCACCGAGCGCGGTTTGGACGACAGCCGCGCGCAAGGGCACAGGGTCGTCATTGTGCTCGGGCACCCGGCGTATTATCCGCGGTTCGGCTTTTCATGCGAGCTGGCGCGGCGGCTCGATTCGCCGTACGCGGGCGAGTCGTTCATGGCTCTGGAGCTGGTCGATGGATCGCTTGCTGGGGTTGCCGGCAAACTGGAATACCCGCCACCGTTCTCGGCTTTCTGACGAGCTGCCGGCGCATCTTTGACGACGCTACCGTCACGCAGGCCGTTTCGACGCGCCGAAAGCTTTCTTCTCAACGGTCGAGGCAACGAGTAGGATTGAAGAGACCGTGCCTCTGGAGAATAATCGCGAACGTCATGAGCCGACTCGAGTCCTCGCCCAGTCGATTGAATCCGGAGCCGTTGCCCGACAATCTGTCGAGCGTGCAGCCCGGCGGCGGCACGTGCTACCAGGTCGAATTGGCCTGGGGCCGCTTGCGACGCTCCTACCTGCGCACGTTTCGCCGCGGCTACGTTCGCCGGATGGCCGAATTGCGTCGTGGTCCCCTGACGGGCGCGCCGCACGACATCATTGATCCGCGCGATCTCAAATATTGCCGCAACCGCTGCCAGTGCGATTGGGACCAGCGAGACGACCCGTTCCGGTGGCGAGAGCGGTTGCCGTTTGCCCGTTGGGGCCTGGCGGAGCTGCAATTGACGGGCTATCCGCTGTTGGCGCTTGCCGTTCTCGGGGGATGGTTTCATGGGTCGTTGGCGATCGTGCCCACGGTCTTGTTGTTGTTTGTTTTGTTTTTTTTTCGCGACCCGCCGCGCCGAGTTCCGACCGGGCCGGGATTGCTCGTTGCGCCGGCCGATGGCACAATCGTCGAAGTGACGAAGCTGGCGCACGATGATTTCGTGGGTGGCCCGGCCGTGCGCATCGGAATTTTCCTGTCGGTCTTCAACGTCCACGTCAATCGAATTCCGGACGATTCGCGCGTGATTTGGCTGCGCTACGTTCCGGGCGCGTTCCTCAATGCGCTCAATCCCCAGAGCGCGATCAAGAACGAAAGCCTGTGGATCGGCTTGGAGGAAGAACGCCCCCCGCACCGTCGCAGGATCGTGCGGCAGATCGCCGGCTTGTTCGCCCGGCGGATTGTGTGCGATTTGCGCAGCGGAGAGCACGTTGCGCGGGGCCGGAAATTCGGTATGATCAAGCTGGGCTCGCGCACCGAATTGACCATTGGGGACGAAGACGCTCTACGGATCCTGGCGTGCCTTGGTCAAAAGGTTAAAGGCGGCAGCACGGTGTTGGCGCGGTATGACGATTCCTCCGGTTAGCCGAAAGCTGTGTGACCTATGAACAGAATTCGCACGGTTGCCGTGTTTCCCACCGTGTTCACGCTGGCGAACCTGATTTGCGGTTTTTTTGCGATCGTCGTGGCGGCGCGCGTCGAACGGCCGACTTCGCTCGAACCGCCGCAAGCCGTCGACATCATCTTCAAGAATCCCACGCGCGTGATCCGGCAGTTGGACCCGGCCAACGACACGCACAATATCATGCTCAGCGGCTGGCTGATTTTCCTGGCCATGATTTTCGATGCCTTGGACGGCCATGTGGCCCGGCTGTCTCGCTCGACGAGTGATTTCGGAGCGCAATTGGACAGTTTGTGCGACGTGGTTTCGTTCGGGGTCGCGCCGGGCTTTTTGTTAGTAAAAATGTGCCCCACGGTGACCTACTCGCACGACAAGATCTGGCTCATCGCCGCCGCCTTCGCCGCGTGCGCGGCGCTGCGCCTGGCACGCTTCAACGTCGAGTCGGGAGTCGACGACGACCACATGCACTTCAGCGGACTGCCTTCGCCGGCCGCGGCCGCGTCGATCGCCGGATTCGCTATCTTGTTCTACGAATTACGCCGCGAAGGCCACACGCTGTTGTACGCCGAAGAAATCGACAAGTGGGTGCAGACCGGCTTGCCATTTTTCAGCTTGCTCGTGGCCCTGCTGATGGTCTCGCGCATTCCCTATCCGCACGTCGTCAACCAGGTGCTGCGTGGACAACGCAGCTTTGGCCATATCGTCGCCTTGGTGTTCGCGTTCGTGGCCATTATGTCGATTCGCGGCTACTCGGTGCCGATTATCGGTTGCGTGTTCGTACTCGCGGCGCCGATACGGTATGGTTTCCAGCGGCTTCTCAACCGCCGAGAAACGCAAGACCCCATCTTTTGATCCGCGCTAGAGCGGTTTCGCCATGTTCACCGGATTGGTTCAAGGCTTGAGAACGGTGCGCGAAATTCGCGACCAGCCGCCGGGTAAGCGGCTCGTCGTCGACGCCGGCCAGCTCGCCCGAGATGCCCAAGTGGGCGACAGCATCGCGATCAACGGCTGCTGCCTGACGGTGGTCGATTGTGCCCCGGATTGCCTGGCATTTGACGCGGGACCGGAAACACTTTCTCGCACGAACTTGGGAGAATTGACCGCCACTAGCCCGGTGAATCTCGAGCCTTCGCTGAGGGTCGGAGATCGCCTGGGAGGGCATTTTGTTACCGGGCACGTCGAGGCCATCGGATCGTTGGCCCAACGCACCGACGATCGCGATTGGTCGGTACTTTGGTTCGACTTTCCCGCGCCCCTGGCCCGCTATCTTGTGCCCAAAGGGTCGATCGCGGTCGACGGAGTCAGCCTCACGCTGGTGGATGTGGGGCCGACGCGATTCAGCGTGGCGTTGATTCCGCACACGCTAAAAGCCACGACCCTCGGCCGGCTGCAGGTCGGTGATCGCGTAAATCTAGAGACCGACCTGCTGGCCAAATATGCCCAAAAACAAATGTCCGACGCCCCCGACCGAACGGCCCAAGGGCAATAAAGTCGGCCTGCGGCTACCGGCGCCGGCGTTGCCGGCGACTTGGCTCCTGGAAGTATCCGCGCTATGAGCGTTCCCCGCGCCAATCAAACGATCTCGTACTTGTCGCGGCGCTTTGCCGAGTCCGGCATTCGACTCAATGCGCGCCACGGCCAGAATTTTTTGATCGATTTGAATCTGCAACGGCTGATCGTCGAGCGGGCAGCCCTGGACACCAGCGACGTCGTGCTGGAAGTCGGCACCGGAACCGGCGCGCTATCGGCGCTTATGGCGCCAAGCGTGGCGGCGGTCGTGACCGTCGAAATCGATCCGCAGCTCTATCAGCTCGCCAGCGAAGAGTTGTTCGGGCTGGACAACGTCGTGATGCTCGCTCATGACGCGCTTGAGAACAAGAGTCATCTTGATCGGCGGGTCGTCGCGGCAGTCAAAGAGCGATTGGCCGCCGGGCGCGACCGAAGGTTGAAGCTCGTGGCTAATCTGCCGTTTAGCGTGGCGACGCCTGTGATCGCAAATCTGCTCTCCGCGGATATCGTGCCCGCGAGCATGACCGTCACCGTTCAAAAAGAATTGGCCGATCGCATCACGGCGCAAGCCGGCACGAAAGACTACGGAGCCCTGAGCGTATGGGTGCAAAGCCAGTGCCGCGTGGAACTGGTGCGCGTCTTAGCGCCCAGTGTTTTCTGGCCCCGGCCAAAGGTCACTTCGGCGATCGTCCATATCGAGGTTGATCCCGAGTTGCGGCGCGGCATTGGGGACCTGGAGTTTTTTCACGATTTTTCGCGGTCGTTGTTCTTCCACCGCCGCAAGTTCCTGCGCAGCGTGCTGCAAAGCGCCCTCAAGGGACGGCTCGACAAGCCGGACGTCGACCGAATTCTTGCCGAAAGGAACTTGAGTGGTCAGTGCCGCGCTGAACAACTGGACGTGCCGACGATCGTGGGACTTAGCGAAACCGTTCGATCA